>CAZUCH010000120.1:0-8260 GCA_964619045.1 uncultured Planctomycetales bacterium
TCGGCTGCACGTCGACGCCACTCTCAGCAGCGGCGCGTCGGATTGCCAGATAAGCTGCGTTCCCTGAGCGGGGATGACGTGGTACACGTCTCCGTCGTCAAGGAACTTCTCGGGCACGACAAGCGTCTGTCCACCCTCGCTTCGGGGCGGCACCGCCGCGCGCTTGCCTGAGTCGTCGGCCAACGCCGCGTTGCCGAAGAAGGCAGCCAGCGCACAGTGAAATACCAACCGGAACATGCACATACCTCACTCTTGCCGGCGGCCGGCCCGGCGGTTTTCGGTTACTCCGGCACGTTGACCACGCCCTGGATCTCGGGAATCTGTTCGCGCAGATAGCGCTCCACACCCTCTTGCAGTGTCATTGCCGCGTGCGGGCAGCCTACGCAGGCCCCTTTCAGACGCACTTGTGCAATGCCGTTTTCGATTCCCAGGAACTCGATGTCTCCGCCGTCGGCCTGGATAGCGGGCCGGAAGCTCTCGATCACTGTTCTTGTCCGCTCTTCGAGGGTCTGGGCATTATCGTTGGGCTCTGCCATGTCGTTTTCTACTCCTATCAATCCGCATTCCGCCGGCTCATTCCGGCACACATTGGGTCAGACGGGACTCGAACCCGTACTGTCAGGTTTTTAAGACCTGTGCCTCTGCCAGTTGGGCTACTGACCCGCGGCAAATGAACATACGCGACCCGCTCGCACTTCCAGTCGCACACACAACTGCCAGATGCTCTACAATAAGCGTAAGTCAATCCGACAACCCGTGCAATCGGCGACCAGATGCGACGTGCGTGGATAATCTCGATCGGCACCGAGCTGACACTCGGACAAGTCCTGGACACCAACGCCGCCTGGCTTGCCAAGCGTCTGGCACCCCTCGGCTTCCACGCCTCATGCCATCTCACGATCGCCGACTCGCTGGCCGACTCGAGCGCCGCCATCCAGCAGGCTGCCCGAGCGGCTGACCTGGTCATAATCACCGGCGGACTGGGGCCGACCGACGATGACCTTACGCGCCAGGCCCTGGCCGATGCCGCCGGCGTCGGGCTCCTGCTCGACGAATCCAGCCGCGCTCAGATCGAGGGCTTTTTCGCGGCCCGCGGGCGCGAGATGGCGCCCCTCAACGAATCCCAGGCCCTCGTTCCCGAGACCGGCACGCCGCTTGTCAACACCTGCGGCACGGCTCCCGGACTGATGATCGAGATCGACGGTACGCCCTGTTACGCGGTGCCGGGCGTGCCATTTGAGATGGAGTCGATGTTCGCGCGCGAGGTCGAACCCCGGCTGCGAAACGTCGCCGGCGACAGCGTGATCCTCACGCGTCAGATCAATACGTATGGCATGGCCGAACCGCGCGTGGGGGCGGCGATCAGCGACCTCATGCAACGCGGGCGCAACCCGGAGATCGGCACGACCGCCAAGCTGGGCGTCATATCATTGCGAATGCACGCCCATGCTCAATCCGCCGCCGATGCTGAAGTCCTACTCGACGACGCCGAAACGCAGCTTCGCCAGCGTCTGGGCGACGCCGTCTTCGGGCAGGGCGACGAGACCCTGGCGTATGCAGTCGGTCGGCTCCTGGAGCGCCTGGGCCAGACTTTGGCGACCGCCGAATCGTGTACGGGCGGGTTGATTGGAAAGCTGTTGACTGACGTTTCGGGCAGCAGCGGCTACTACATGGGCGGGGCGGTGACATACTCCAACCAAGCCAAGATCGACCTGCTGGGCGTGCCCGCGGAGAGCATTGATTCGCAGGGTGCAGTCAGCCCAGTCGTTGCCAGTGCGATGGCGGCGGGAGCTGCCGCGCGATTCGGAACCGCTTACGGACTGTCTGCCACTGGTGTCGCGGGCCCGACGGGCGGCACTGCCGCGAAGCCTGTCGGGCTCGTGTTCATCGGGCTACACACGCCCGCCGGCACTGCCTCGCGCGAGGTTCGGCTCGGCCCCGACACCCCGCGTGAGATTGTCCGGACCATCGCCGCCCACACGGCCCTGAACCTCCTCAGGTTGGAGTTGCAGCGCGCATAGGTGCGCCATTCGCTTGACAGGGACCATTCGCGGTTCACCCCGTGTGCCCCAGTGGCCGATAATGGAGGCTGACGGTACGCTATGCGCCCGAAGCTCAGCGCCCAGCCGGCCACCGAGAGCCAGGCCGGTCCGCTGGCCCCGTGAGTCGTCAGAATGTAGTTTCGGGGCATCGAACGGCTGCCCCCAGAGCCGCAGGAGTCGCCTAGATGGCAACCAGAATGTCCACGTTAGTGCTTGTGTTCGCCGCCCTGCTCATGCCGGCCGCCGCCCAGGAGGCCACGCCGCCGGCGGATCCACTGTCCGGCATGTCGCCGACGGAAGCCGTCGAGCATGCTAGGGAACTGTGGGAGTCGGGCACGTTGGCCGAGGCGCTCGATCTGGCCACCAAAGCCCTCGAGCGTGAGCCCGCCCACACTGCGGGCAACGTGCTGGCCGGCGAGATTCTGCTCGAGACCGGCGACTACAACCTGGCACGCGACTACTTCAAGCGTGCCCTGGCCGTCGAGCCCAGCAACTTCCTCGCCAACCTCGGTTATGGGCGGATCCTGCTCGCCAACCGCTCCCACCGTCAGGCGACGGCCTTCTTGCAGGTCGCCGAGGGCGTCGCGCCTGATGATAAGCGCTCCGAGGTGAAACGTTTCCTCGCGTTTGCGTTGACCGGCATGGGCAAGATCACGGAAGGTATCGCCAAGGCCCAGGAGGCCGTCAGCGCCGCCCCCGACGATCTGGATGCGCTCGAGACGCTCGTGATAGTCCTACAAACGGCCGTCAACCGCGATCCACGACAGATCGAGCCGGCTCTTGAAGCAGCTACCGCGCTCGCTACCGCAGCCAGCAACGAGGCAACGGACAGCCCTTGGGATATGAGCAAGCTCCAGCGTTTGGACACCGCCTTTAAGACGCGGCTCACACTGTTGGAGGCCTACCACCGGTCGTTCTACGTCCGCAACTTCCGCGATGAGGCCACGGACGAACTCCAGCCGGAGAAGGGCCCCGAAGCCGCCGCGGCCCTCATTACCATGGCAGAGTTGCATCGCCGTTGGGCCATGCTGCAACTGATACTCGCCGAGCACCAGGCACTGTATTTCCTGGAGACCGCGACCCGCGAGGGCTATGACCCCAACAACGTCGAGTACCTGCACACTCTGGCCGCGGCCTACCAGCAGGTGCAGGCCCTCACGGTGCGGCTGCTGGGACCGGCGGTAGCTCAGGACACCAAACTCGCCGACAAGGTGGCGAACACGTGCCGCAAGATCCTGGCAGTTGACCCAAGCAACCAACCGGCTCGCGAGTATCTGGAGTCCGCGGGGCAGCCGCTCTCCAATGAGCAATCGAGTTCCGACCCACCGCCCGACAGCGAGTAGCCGCGCGGCGTGGGACAGCCCCCTGGGGGGGCGCTAAGTTGTGAAGCATTCCTCGGCGGCGCGGATGGCGCTTAGCAGGCCTTGCGCTTTGTTGACCGTCTCCTGGTACTCGTGGCTGGGGACCGAGTCCGCCACTACGCCCGCCCCCGCCTGCACGTACGCCTTGTAGCGACCGGCGCCCGCCGGCTGCACGACCAGCGTCCGCAACGCGATGCACATGTCCATGTCGCCGGCGAAGTCTATGTGCCCCACGGCTCCGGCGTATGGCCCGCGGCGCGTCGGCTCGCACTCGTCGATGATCTCCATGGCGCGGACCTTCGGGGCACCGCTGACCGTGCCCACGGGCAATGCCGCCCGTAGCGCGTCGAACGCCGTCCGTCCCGCGGCCAGTTCGCCGGTCACGGTGCTCGATATATGCATGACGTGGCTGTAGTACTCGACGCTCATCACGTCGCTGATGCGCACGCTGCCCGGCACAGCCACGCGTCCGACGTCGTTGCGTCCCAGATCTACCAGCATCACGTGCTCGGCCCGTTCCTTGGGATCGGCAAGTAGTTCGTCGCGCAGGCGTCGGTCCTCATCGACGCCGGCCCCCCGCCGCCGCGTGCCCGCCAGTGGCCGGTTGGTCATCACACCGTCCGACACGCGGCACATTATCTCCGGGCTGGCTCCCACGAGCGTCACCGCCGGGCTCTTGAGATAGAACATGTAGGGCGATGGGTTGATCACTCGCAGGGCGCGGTAGATGTTCAGCGGATCGGCGGCCGTCTCGACCAGCAGCCGTTGCGAAGGCACGACCTGAAAGATGTCGCCGGCGCGGATGTACTCCTGGCAGCGCTCGACGACTTGCTCGAAGGCGGCTGATGTCATGTTGCTCGAATAGTCGGTCCGCGCTGGCGCGGGTAGCGTGATTCGTGATGGGCGTAGACGCGACGGGCGCTCCAGCCGATCGATGAGGGACTCGATCCGCGCCACTGCCTGGTCGTACAGCGCCCTCCCGTCAGCATCGCCCGTGGGCATCTCGGCGAATGCGACCACCAGGGTGACTTTGTGGGCATGGTCGAAGATGACCATCGTCTCGTAGATATCGAAGAGCAGATCGGGCAGCTTGCGATCATCAGCCGGCGCGTTTGGCAAGCGCTCGTAGTAGCGGACGGTGTCGTAGCCCGCGTAGCCCACCGCGCCGCCCAGAAAACGCGGCAAACCCGGCGGCGTGGGCGTTCGATACTCCCGCAGATGCTCCTCCAGCACGGCCAGCGGGTCACTCGTCTCCTGCTCGCGCGTCTGGCCGGTGGCATGGTCCGTTACGCTGACGGTTTCGCGCGTCGTCGAGAACGTTCGCACCGGGTCGGCCCCCAGGAACGAGTAGCGTGCCACGCGTTCGCCGCCGACGACGCTCTCTAGTAGGAAGGCGCGCGGCGAATCGGCCTCCAAACGGGCGAAGGCACTCAGCGGCGTCATGTCATCGCACACGAGCGTGGCGACCAACGGGACCCTGCTGTATTCCCCAGGCGTCTTCACGTACTCCGCGAATGTGGGGGTGATTGCATCCATGTCCGTCGGGAGCCTCCGCGCGACGCCGGTCTAGCAGGCCATCTTGTGTAACTGACTCAACTGCTCGCGCGTTCCGAGCGTCACAACTATGTCGCCGGCTGCCAGAACGGTGTCCGCCGACGGCGCCACGAGCATCTTTCCCGTTCGCTGCCTGATCGCGACCACCATAACCCCGGTCTTCTCGCGGATCATCGACGCCCCGATCGCCACGTCTTGCAGCTCGGAGTCGATCGCGATCGTCAGTTCTTCGAGTAGCAACTCCAGTTCCTCGTCGTGCATCACTACTTCGAGGAACTCGACCACGTTGGGCCGCAGCGCCATCTGGGCCATTCGCCGGCCGCCGAGGCCATAGGGCCAGAGCACGCGATTGGCGCCCGCCGCCAGCAGCTTGGAAGTGGTGTCGTGTAGGTTGGTGCGCGAAACGATGAAGAGCTTCTCGCTCATGGTGCGGGCCGAGAGCACGACCATCAAGTTGCCGGCGTCGTCGTCGAGGCAGGTCACGAGGCCGCGGGCGCGTTCGATGCCGGCCTGCCGCAGTATATCATCGCTCTTGGCGTCGCCCTCGATCACGAGCAAACCGGCTTCCACGGCTCGAACGAGCGCCTCCTCCGACGTATCGATCACGACTACCGGTCGGCCCTCGCGGTTGAATTCGTCGGCCACCTCCGAGCCCATGCGTCCGAATGCGCATACGATGTAGTGCTCGCTTAGTTGTGCTATTTTCTTGTTCATCCTTCGCTGACTCCAGAAACCGCGCATCTCGCCCGCGATGACGTAGTTCGCGAGTGCCGTCGCTAGGTACATGAACGCCCCCACGCCGAAGAGAATCAGGACCATCGTGAATATGCGCGACCCGGGTCCCATTTCGTGGACCTCGCGCAGCCCAACGGTCGAGACGGTGATGGTCGCCATGTACAGGGCGTCGACGAAGCTCCACCCTCTCTCGAGTAGGTAGTAGCCCACCGCGCCGATGGCGATGATGATCACAAACGCCGCAACCGCGGGCGGTATTTGGCGTCCAACCTCGCTCTGACGATCCCGCATCGGACCTGCCATGCCCCCGGCGCCGACCTAAAGGCTTTCCAGCCGCTCGCGTGCGTCCGCGGCCTCCCAGGTTCCCGGGTACTTGGCGATGACCTCGTTAAACAGCCGTCGAGCGTCGGTCTTGCGCCCCGTCTTCACGAACAGCCGAGCCTTCTCCAGCAGACTCTTGGCCTCATCGCTATGCGGCAGGTCGTCTTTTCGAACCGCGGACGGCTCGTCAGCCTTCTTCGCGGCCGGCGGCTTGACGACCGGGTGCTTTGGCTTGGCAACCGGGGCCGCCACACCGGCCGTCGTCTTCGGCGGCAGCGCGGGGAACTTGCCGGCGGCCTCAGCCACTGCTGCCCGCAGGGCGTACTTGAACGAGACCTCGGCCACCGACCCCACGGCCCGCACGTTCCCGTCGGCATCTATGACCACATCTCGCGGCGTCTTTTCGATACCAAAGGCCCGCACGGTGAGCGGCGCATCGACCGACCGCTGCTCGTAGTGCTGCGGCCAGCCGTAGCCGTTGTCCAGGACGAACTGCATGGCCTCGGCCAGTAGCGTCGGATCGTCCGAGTTCACGCCCAGGAAGGCCACGTGCGGATTGTCGGCATACTCTTGCCATGATTCCCGCACACGCTGCGCCAGGCTGCGATTCGGACGCCGGGCGTACTGCCAGAAGTCGATCACGAGCACGATACCGTCTCGCTTGCGCAGTTTGACGACCGCACCCTGGTCGGCTGCGACCTCCACGTCGGGCGCCGGCCGGCCGATCATGTCCAGACGCTTGACACGCTTGGCCACCAGCTTCTCGCCAAGCACACCCGCCGCCTTCAACTTGTTCAGCGTATCCTGGGTCAGTTGAGCATCACCGGCGGCTCCGGACACCAGCCACGCGGTCATCAGCGTGTCACGGTCCTCTTCCCCCTCCGCAGCCAGCTTCGGCAACCACTCGAGCGCTGTCCGGGCATCACCCACGGCCAGCGCGGCGTGGATCGTCAAGCCCACCAGCCGACCCCGGTCAGCGGGCTCCAGCTTATCGACCGGCAGCTTCCAGGCCGCGATCCGCTCGCGAGCCAATTGACCCAGGTTCTCGGGCGCAACCTGACCCGGTTGAACGACCTTGCCGTGCCAATCTCGCAGCGCCTTCAGCGTCTCGGCGTCTTGGGCCGACGCGGCCGGCGCCGGAAACAACAGCACAAGCGCTGCCAGTACCAACAGACCCCCACGCTCTCGACATGTATTCCTGTGCATTCTCGATCTCCACAACTGCCATGTAACTTGTCCGGGCAAATACTACCACGCCCGCCCGCTGGTTCGATAGTAGCGCTCGTCATCCCGCCCCGTCCGGCGGATCGACGCGCTGGGGGTGGTGGTCCACGTACCAGCGAATCTGGCTCGCCATGCCAATCACGATATCCGCCTCGTTTACCCCCATATCCACCCTTCCCAGCAGGTGTCGTAAGGCATACTTGAGGTGGTCCCGGCTCTGGCCAGAGAAGAAACCCACGCCGTCCAGGGCGTCGAACAGCTTGTCGAACAGCACTTGCTTTCGTTCGTCGGCGGCCAAGCCCGAATCGATCGCCATCGGCAACGCCGCCCGCCCCCCCACCGCGATCGACGCCTGGCGTAGCTCGTAGCAGGCGACGGCGGTCGCCGCCGCCAGGTTCATGACCGGATAGCCGTCGTCGGCCGGGATTGTCACCACACGATCGAAGTGCAGCAGCTCCTGCGTCTTGAACCCGTAGTCCTCGCGGCCGAAGGCGAAGGCGACGCGCCCGCTCGCGGCCAGCCCCAGCGCCTCCTCTGCCGCCGCGGCCACCGTGACCGCCGCCTGTCGACGATAGAGCCCCAGTTTCGAGGAAGTGGCATAGGTTCGCACGCAGCCGGCCAGAGCTTCGGGGATGTCCGCGACGATTCGCGTGCCGCTCAATACACTCTCGCCGTGCGTCGCATAGGCCACGGCCGCCGGATCGTTGACGTCACAGCGTGGCGAGACGATAACCAGATCGGACAGACCCATGTTGGCCATCGCCCGGCAGACCGCCCCAATATTGGCCGGTCCGCTCGGCGAAACCAGCACGATACGCACTCGCGACAACATTCAGGCATTCTAAGCCCAGCCAATTAACACGTCGCCCCCCTGCTCGCGCTCCCGTCTTCATGTGTAAGCCCAGGATTTCTGCAGCGTTTCACAAGTCCTCGGACTGAGGGGCCGCGGGGGCCAGCCCCCCCGGCGCCGCGCGGGATGAACCCAGCGGCAATTCCCCACCGGCCTTACAATGGGCGATTCTG
>CAZUCH010000121.1:0-8222 GCA_964619045.1 uncultured Planctomycetales bacterium
CTTGCCGTCATAGAACCCGTCGCGCACCAACTCCAGGAAGTTGGCAACGTTCAGGGGGGCGTCGTCGTATGCGAGCGTGAAGGTGACCTTGCCGAAGTCCGTGACCAGGATGGCATCCTTACGACGCTCGACCCGGAAGCTCGCCGTTAGAGTGTCCGAGTGTCCGGGCGGATTCCACTCAACGCGGTACTCGCCCGGATAGCGCAGGTGTTGATGGTACTGCCGCAGGTCGACCTCGGCTCCGACCGTGCCGCGCGGGGCCAGTTGCAGCGTCTGGACACCGTCGCCGGCGGATATGCTGGGAGCCTCGACCACCTGGGCGGGCTCATCTCCGCGGGTGATCGTCACTCGCGGATGCTCGGACGTGCCTAGAACCAGCTCCAGGGGCAGTGCCACGCCGGCTGCGGGGTCGATCGACTCGGCCAGCGGGATCGCGATCTGCTCGTCGGACGTGTTGATCAGTGTGAATCGTAGACGCATCGGGGCATCAGGCGTATAGAGCGGCTGCACTGTGCGAAGCTCGGCGCGCAGCGGCCCGTTCACCGTTGGGGGGGGCGCGGCGTCCTGAGCCCTCGCGAGCGACACGCCGTCGCCGATCAGCAGAACGGCTGCGATGAGCAGGAAGATAATCGAAATGCCGCGTCTGACGTTGTTCATCGTACTCTCATGCCTTATACAGCCGCGCCGGCCACTGGTTGTGGCCGCCGTTGGTTTTCTTGGACAATTACGCCGCACAGCCTATCAGACCACGGCCCGCAGTTCCAGGTGCAGGACGTCCGGCAGCTCCCGGATGCTGTCGAGGGCTTCGGTGCTGGGGCGTTCATTGAGGGCGATTGTGCACCAGGCGGCCTTGGCCCCGATGAAGACCTGGCTGGTCACTTCCTCGGCGTTGATCCCATCGGCCCGCACCGCTTCCAGGATGGAGGCCATCACGCCCACCTGGTCGCGTACGCGCAAGACCAACTGCCACGTCGCCGGGCTGCGCTCGCAGAGGTTGATGCAGTTGACCAGTTGGCCCGAGACGATGAACGCCTCGACGATCCGAACAACCTCGTCCGCCGTTGCCTGGCGGGCCTGATCGGTGAGCCGGGCGATGTGCTGTGTGCCGATCACTCCCGGCAGTTCGCACAGGCGCGACTTGAAGCGCCCACCGTCCGCGACGGGTTCCGAACAGAACGTATCGAGAGCGACACGCAATTGCCGTTGCTCGACGGCCGTGGCCAGCGCGTCCTCATCGACCGCGCTCGAGGGGCCCACGTGTACCAGGAAGGCTCCGTCGCGCATGTTGCCCAGAAACTCAGCGTTTATCAGTGTCACGCCCTCATCGTCACTGACGGCGTTGTCAATCATGACAACATCACTCTGGCGAGCCAGCTCACGTGGCCACGAGCAAAACTCCACCTGTGGATCGTCTTCCGGCTTGGTGACCATGTCCGGCACCCACGCGACTATCCGCATCCCGAAGGCCCGCGCGCGATCGGCCACCAGACGGCCCGCATTGCCGAATCCCAGGATTCCCAAAGTGCGACCCGACAACCCCCGCGCTTGGCCGAACTCGGTCCGCATCCAGCGACCATCACGCAAGGCCTGAGTGTTGTCCACGATGCGACGATCCAGGGCCAGGATCAGCCCCATCGTCAGCTCCGCGGTCGCAATGTCGGTCGTGTCTGGACAGGTCGTGACGAAGATGCCCTGCGCCGATGCGTCGACGATGGAGATCTCGCCCGGTCCCGGGCCGGCGTGTACGATCAACTGCAGGCCAGCGGCCCGTGCGATCGTATCGCCCGAGACACGTTGGGCGTCGACCACGAGAATCCCGATGTCGTCCACCATGTTGCGTAAGTCCCGCCCCGTGCATTCCGGCTTGTAGATTACGCCCATTGCCAGCTCACGCAGCCGTTCAAGCGCTGCTTCCGGGAGCTCGCAGCCGACAAGAATCTTCATCGCATCAACTCCTCACGCCACGCTCGCCCTCGTCCGGCGAACCCGGCCCTCCACTATACCCAAATCGGCGGTTTGCGGAAGACGCGGCCCGGTTCGCCAGGATTGCGGGGAGCATCGGCGTCCCGCCGGTGATTAGGAATCGATTGCTCTCGTTGAGCCATGTTTTGCTCTGCCGGAGCCAAGTTTTGCTCTCGCTGACCGGTCTTCTCCTTCGCTGACCGGTCGTTTGCTCTCGTTGAGCCATGTTTTACTCTCGCGGAGCCAAGGATTGAGGATTGAGTGTGCGAGGATTCAAGGGTTGAGTTCTGCGCAATCTGCGAAATCTGTGGATCGATCCGCAGATTGCGAAGAAGTTGCCTCCTCGCGGCGCCAGCAATCGATCCCCAATCACCGGCGGGACGCCGATGCTCCCCCAGCCACCGGCAGGATGCCGATCCTCCCTGCAATCCTCTTCCCACTCGGTTGAACTGGAGGCCTTGCAGAGCATATGATACCTCGCTTGTTGGCGTGGTCCCTCTACCGGCCCAAACCAGGAAGCATCACCGCATGCTCGTAAAACACGATCGACCTCGCGACTTGCGCTGGTACCTGGCCGGGCCGATGTTCTTCGGCGACCTGGGGACCAGCCGCTTCTACGTCCTGGGCTTGGCGGTGTTCTACGCGGGGCTCGCCGCTCCGTACTACGTCGCCGGAATATGCGCCCTGGTCGTCGCGGTTGGGTGGGCCTACACGGTCATATGCCGCGTGCAGCCGGACGGCGGGGGAGTGTACTCCTCGGGCCGGGCGCTGAGCCCCACTCTGGGGGCTGTCGGCGCCATACTGCTGATGGCCAACTACGTGGTGACGGCAGCCATCTCGACCTACGAGGCTGTGATCTACATCGGTGCCCCGCTGGGCCTGGCGCGCGAATTGGCTCCGTATTTCGCCGTGGTCGCCATCGCTCTGATCGGCCTGTTGAACTACGTCGGCCCCCGGCGTGCCGGCGTGTTCGCGCTGGTCGTGGCGCTCGCGGCCGTCGTTATCACGTTTCTGCTGGCCGTGTTCACGATCCAGTACCTGCCCGCAGGCTGGCAGGCCTTCCGCGAGCAGGCCCCTCGGGACGTGCCGGTCGGGCGCATGTGGCAGAATCTGGTCTTCGTCGTTCTGGCTCTGTCGGGCGTCGAGTCGATCGCCAACATGACCGGCATCATGGTCCGGCCGGTGAAGAAGACGGCCAAGAAGGCCATCTGGCCGGTGATTGCCGAGGTTGTCGTTCTCAACCTCGTCCTGGTCGTGATCGTGTGCAGTCTGCCCGGCATGGCCGATGTTGGCGTCATCGCCGACAAGGATCCAGCCACCCTGACCGACCATCACTATGAACTGACCGAGCACGTGCTCGAAGTGGTCGCCACCGAGTACGTCAGTTTCATCCCGGGCTTCGCGACAGTGGCCAGTATCGTATTCGGATTGCTGCTGCTCTCGGCGACCAACACCGCGGTCATCGCGATGATCAGCATCCAGTACGCCATGAGCCGCGACCGTGAGATGCCCGAGATGTTCTCGCGTATCAACCAGTTCGGCGTGCCCGCCTATGCCCTGGTGGCGGCCTGTGCGCTGGCCGGGATCGTGACTGTGGTGGCCGCCGGAATGGGGTCCGGCACGCTCCAGACCCTGGCCAAGCTGTATGCCATCGGCGTCGTGGGCGCCATCGTCATCAACCTCGGCTCCTGCGTCATCAATCGCAAGCTGGACATCAAGCTCTTCGAGCGCACCGGGATGTGGCTGATCGGCGGGCTGTTGCTGGCGATCTGGATCACGATCGCCATAACCAACCACGCGGCGCTGATCTTCATCGGCGTCATGCTCGCCGGCGGCCTGACGATGCGTTTCGTTGGCCGGCGAATGCCGAAACGCGTGCTGGCGCCGATTCCCGCTCTGCCGGCCGTGGAGGGGGCTGCCGAGGGTGCGGCCGAGGTTGGCGAGTTACTGCCCTTCGATCCCGCTCGCCCGCGCGTGCTGGTTGCCAGCCGTGGGCGTAACACCAAGATGCTGCGCTTCGCCTTCGATGAGGCTGTGCGCCGGGCGGCAAACATCTTTGTGCTCTACGTGCGGGACATCGCCGTTCTGTATCCGGGCGAGGCGCCCCCGATGACACCGGCCGAGGACCACGAGGCCAGCATGCTGTTCCAGAGCTCCGAGAGTCTGGCGCGCGAGTTGGGTGTACCGCTGCAGTTGGTTTATTGCGTCAGCCGCCAGCCGGCGGACGTGATCCTCGATTTCGCCGCCACCTACGCCGCCGACCTGGTAATCCTAGGTGTGTCGCGTCGAGCGGGACTGCTGCGGGCGCTGCGCGGCGACGTGATCGCCGGCGTCGCCGACAACCTGCCCGACGAATCGACCCTGCTGATCCACGCCTAGCAGAGCCCCGAGCGTAAGCGAGCGGGCCGCTACGTCTCTCAGGAAACCAGCGCATGCGCCGGCTTGGGCGTCTCGTCCTGGATCTTCTGCTGACTGATGCCCTCTTCCTCGGCTGTCAGCAGCAATATGTCGTCCTTGATCCGGGCTTGCAGGTGTACCGGACGCTTCCACAGTATGCGCAGATTGGACAGACATTCCGATGCGTACTGGAGGTCCAGGTCGACCCCGATGTGCTTGTGGGCCAGATACAACTCGCCCCGATTGCCGTAGTTGCCGTCAACCACATAAATGTACGGCTGAGCGTGGTTGGTCAACATGAACAGCATCGTCTGCTTGATCACGTCAAAGTCGCGGTTGACCACGACCATCTGCCCCGTGGCCGGATCCTGCCGATAGTGATACAGACGGTGGCGATCGACAAACTCGGGCGTCAGAAACTCGTCGATGAACGTCACATCGTTGTGTACACGCCGAACCTCGAAGATCTTCTCTCGGCCCTGGTTCAAGCCCGTGTCCCACGCGCGGCGCTGCTCAACCGACTTGCACTCGTCGAATTCCTTGCCGAAACGCCCCTTGTTCCAACGCTCCTCGATGTCGCGGAATAGCTCGATACCCATCTTGTACGGGTTGAGCTGGCCGGGCCCCGAGGCCAACGTGCCCGAATGGTGGTCGGCGTAGGTGATCAACTCGTCGTCACGTAGGTGGAAACGCGTCATCATCCGCGAGTGCCAGAAGCTGGCCCAGCCCTCGTTCATGATCTTGGTCATGCCCTGTGGCGCGAAGTAGTACGCTTCGGTGCGCACGATCTCCAGGCAGTCCGCTTGCCAGTCCTCGAGTGGAGCGTTCCGCAGGATGAACTGCAACACGTCACGCTCGGGCTGCTTCGGAAAGGCATGTCTCTGCGTGGCCTCGGCTTCCTCTTCCAGCTTGCGCTCCGCCCGCAGCCGCTCGGGCGGGTTGATATACCGTTCCATGTAAGGCTTGGCCGGAAAGCGGAGCCCGCGCTCGACCGTTTTACGCAGCGCCGCGTGCTCGTGTTTCTGACGCGGCTCGGCCCGCTGGATGAAGACCGAGTGCGGGTCGATCAGGTTCTCCAGGCTGAGGCAAACGTCCAGAAAACGCTCGACCGCTTCGTACCCTTCACGATCGATGTGCCGGTGGACCCGCGTGGCGTGGTTGGCCATCCCGTCCATCATTTTGCGGTTGGTCTTGGAGAACCAGATGTTGTTCTTGAAGAAGTCGCAGTGCCCGAAGACGTGGGCCATGACCGTCTTCTGATCGACAAACTCGTTGTCGGACAGCAGATAGGCGTAACAAGGGTCATTGTTGATGACCATCTCGTAGATCTTGCCCAGGCCGTAGGTATGTTGCTTACGCAGCTTCTCGTAGTCCATTCCGAAGCGCCAGTGAGGGTAGCGCTGCGGGAAGCCGTTGTACGCCGCGACCTGCGTCATCTGCTCGAAGTCGAGCATCTCGAAGATCGTGTCGAAGAAGTCCAGACCCTGATCGCGGGCCACCTCCTCGATAACGCGACGTTGTATCTCCAGCTCGGCCGGGAACGGTTCTAGCACGGCCACCTCCATTCTCTGTCCGTGGGATTCTATCGTCTGATGCCCTGGTCTGTCTTGCGAAAGCGTGCTTGGTCCCCAAAGATAGTCGCCCGGCTGATTTACGGCGGGCAGGCGGACGGGTAGATTCGCCGATACAGGCTTTTGGCCGGCCACGTTTCCGTCCGACCCGTCCGCCGGAGCACCGCATGAGCACTACACCAGCCGAGTCACCCACGCCGCGTCGAACCGGACCACCTAAGTGGGGAATCGCGGCCTTCCTACTCCTACTGATCGCGATGGCGGTCATTAATCAGCTCGTAACGACCTCTGGACGCCCCGTAGAGTGGATCGAGAACGACCTCGATGCCGCCCTCCAGAAGGCGACCGCCTCGGGCCAGCGGGTGTTCGTTTACGTCTACGAGCCAACCGAGGCCGTTCACAAACGCAATGAACTGAACGTTTTCACCCAACGCTGGGCACGTCAGCCGCTCGAACAGGCCGTTTCCTGCCGTATAGCCCTGAACACTGATGTCCCCGGCGGTCGCCGCTGGTTCCGCGTCATGGCCGGCGTGATGTCCTTTGTCGATGCCGCCGGTGCCGCACACCCGTATAAATCCAAGCCGCTGTTCCTGGTGCTCGATTCAACGGGCAAGACGGTGGCTCCGCCCACCGAGGGGGCCGTCGACGAGCGCATGTTCAGCACCTATGTTACCGCCCATGTTCAGCCCCGACAGAAGCCCCCCACGGGCCAGAAGCCGTGATGGCCCCAGCCGCCCCGAGCACGCTGGCGCAAGACCTGCGCTGCACGACGTCGCCAGGCACTCCCAACGCGGCTGCGATTGGTACCCTGGCCGCGCTGGCCGCGCTGCTACTATACGCCGCCTCCGGTGCCCGGGGCGTCGAATGGCAGGACAGCGGCGTACACCAGTTCCGCATTCTCACCGGGCTGCTCGAAAACCACCTCGGCCTCGCTCTGTCGCACCCCCTGCACTACTGGCTCGGACGCCTGGCGCTGCGAATTCCCGTCGGCGACCCGTTCCTCAAGCTCAATCTGCTCGCCGGCTTGTGCGGGGCGGTCGGCGTGGGCGTCCTGGCCGGAATCGTCGTGCGGCTCACACGCAGCCGGATTGCTGCCGGCTTTGCGGCCGCCACTCTGGCTCTGAGCCACAGCTACTGGCAGATGTCGGCCCTCACCGAGACCTACACGCTCGCCGCGGCCCTGATGACCGTCGAGTGGGCTCTGTTGCTGGGATTCATCCGTACGCGGCGACCGGCCTGGCTCATCGCCGTGTTTGCAGTCAACGGCCTGCACGTCGCCACCCATATGCTGGGAACGCTCACACTGGCCACCTACGGCATTCTTCTGCTCGAGCGAATCTGGCGGCGAAGAGTGCCGCTTCGAGTCTTGCCACTCGCGATCGGTGCCTGGGTCGTGACCGCATCGCCCTATTGGTCGCTGGTCGTGGCACACTACATGAACACGGGCGACCTGTTGGGCACGCTTCAGTCGGCGCTGTTCGGCGGCGGGGCGGATAACCGTGGCTGGGCCGCCGAAGTCCTCAACGTGAGCATGTCCGCCGGGCAGTTGAAACTAGTCATACTAACCTTCGGATACTGCCTCCCATCGCTGGCCGGCGTGCTGGTGCTCGTGGGGCTGCTGCGGCCGATGCGCGGCAGGCGGCGTATCTTCCGCCGCGTGCTGCTGGCCCAGACCGCGATAATCTGCCTCTTTGTGGCCCGCTACTCCATCAAGGACCTGTACACGTTCTTCGTGCCCGTATGCGTCCTGGCGGCACTGTGGTTCGGCTGGGGGCTGGCCGGCTGGCTACGCCGCTGGCGTGGACGCAAGACACCGCGCTGGGTGCCGATTGCGCTCGTGCTCAACGCGCTCCTGCCAGTGGCGGTGTATGCTGTCTTCCCAGTAGTGGCCGAGCAGCGAGGGTGGCTGCGGGAGCGGTTGCGGGATTTGCCCTACCGAAACGAGTATCAAGCGTTCTTCCGTCCGTGGCGTTGCGGCGATCATTCGGCGAGTGAGCTTGCACGCGATGTGCTGACCGATGTCGGCGCCGGTGGCTGGGTGCTGTGTGGCGGCACTGCGGCCTCGCCCATCGCCAGCACGTACCTGGCATATGGCGGCTCGGACGAGGTGTACGTGTACTGGGGGAGCCGCTGTCTGACGCAGCCGGGAGTGCCGCCGTTACAGCCAGCCGAGTTGCGCGAGCATATCGAGCAAGGCGGCCGCGTATTGGCCGTGCCGTCGCCGTATGTGGACCTGCTGGTGCGTCCCCCGCTACGTGTGGACCGCAGCGAGCCGATCTGGCGAATCGAGCT
>CAZUCH010000122.1:0-1538 GCA_964619045.1 uncultured Planctomycetales bacterium
TTTGCTGTTGCCGCTGAAACCAGTACCGTTGCTTTATCCGTGGCATGTTCACCGTTCGTCAATAAGTTCGGGATTGGCAAATTGGGCCGATATCGCCGCCAGTTTGGCGACGGTGTCGCCGATCTCCAGACCATCATCAACATTCCGAAGGGAGCCGGGGCGGGGAATGCCGGCGAGCTCGATGATTGCACGTGCGACCCACTCAGTACGCTGACGACGGCCAAGCTGATGGCCATCCTGGACGCTCTGGGCATCGCCCCAGGGGACATGGGGCTGAGTCCGTCCGGGCTGGTCGGGCAGACTCGCGACGCCTTCGAGGTGTTGTATGAGATGTCTGGGATCCTCGCGGACATCGACATCGAGGACATCGAGAACATGACGCTCGAGGAGTTGGCCGCCTTGTTCGATAGCCTGATTCCCGAGGGCGCGCGCAAGGGCATGAAGATGGCGCACCACGGCATCATCATGAACGTCTCCACCGACGCGGAGGCAATCGCCAAGGCCGTCGCACAGATTCTGCTAGAGGGCGGGATGGCGATCTCGGATGAGCCCGGGGGAATAGACCTGTCAGAACTCGGCGACTTGCCGAATGTCGAGTCTATGACCTTTGATGAGTTCTTCGGACACTTCGCCGGCGGCCCTGGCGGGGGTGGTGGCGGCGGCACCAACGGAGTGCAGGCAGGTCAGGATCGGCCCCAATGGGAACAGGCGATCCCTGAAATGGACTTCGTGCTGTATGTCCACACCCATGCCGAGGTTGACCGCAACTTCTCTGACGATATGGGTGACGGCGCGAGGCAAATGCAGGGGCCGATGATTGGTGAGCACGCACTCTTGCTGATGGCTGAGGCCTACCTGGATGGGCTGACAATCTCACTGGCCGAATTGCAGCAACTGCTTACCGACCCTCGCAAGGGCCTCGGCGTTCGCCTGACCTACGGCATGTGGGATGAGAAAACCGGGACGCCAATGGATGTCTTCGAGACGCCCAACGGCGAGGGCGTGTCCAAGAACCTCTTCGGTAAGGGCGGCCTGATGGAGGACATCATGGACATGGACATGATGGACCCCAGCCCCGAGGCCTGGGAGCGGCAGGAAGCGGCGATTCGGGATCTGCTGGCCAGGTTCCTGGCGGGAACCAAGGCCCCAACGCTGGAGGACATGCTGGGCGATATGCTGATGGATCGGGTGCCCAGCATCGAGGAGTTCGCGCGGTTCGTTCGGGGCCAGCGCGCGCATGTTCCGTGGAGCCTCTCGGGGCCGGCCCAGATGTGGGTCGTGGCGACCGCCGACCCGTGGCAGAACAACGATGCCGACCCTGTGACCGTGGACGTCGTGACCGGCGACACGGGACAGGTGCAGTCCGTTACCTACAATGCCGGCGGGAATGGCAGATTCTACTTGGCGCAGCTCTGGCAGACGGACAATGGGCAGATGGTCGAGTTGGTTCGCAAGGCTAACGGGCGGCCGCTCCATGATCACGACGGGATGCCCCTCCAGGTCGACATGGCCGACGCCAGCATCTTCCAGCCGGTGGG
>CAZUCH010000122.1:1638-8178 GCA_964619045.1 uncultured Planctomycetales bacterium
CTGCTGGCGGACGAGTTCTTCTGGGATGACGGCGTGTTCGCGCTGGTCAAGGAGACCGGCGATTGGCTGCTGGCGACGGCCGGTGATTGGGACACGCGCATACACGTCGATCCGGATGATGTCGTGGGGCTGAACGTCCGAGCGGAGGAGATTACCTGGGTCTTCGGCATCGATGTGCCGAATCCGGCGTACCGGCCCGAGGGAGCGCCATACTACGACGACATCGACAACGACGGCGTTGCCGACATCGGCGAGCCCGTCTTTTCGGAACGGCACCTCTTGTGGGATGCCAACGATTGGCGCTCGACGTTTGTCGAGAAGTACTACCGTCGCGCGGACAACAACGGGTTCCCCGCGCCGGAGGAGATTGCCTGGGACGCGGCCACGCCGAAGCTGCTCAGCGGCGTCGCGCTGGTGCCGCGCAACTTCCGCCCGCGGCTCAACGCCTACCGCTATGGGCGCCCGAATCTGGTGGTGAATCTGCTGGTGGCGTTCAGCCCGCCGGAGTTCTTCGACGGCGCTCACGGGCTCAACGCGCAAACGCGGGTCAACCCATTCATGGTGCTGGCTATTACGAGTCTGATCCTGGACTCGGTTCACACCGCCGAGGCAGTGATAGACTTCGATGGGCCGGGGCCGATGCCGGCGATGCTCGAGACGGTGCCGGCGCACTTCTTCGTCCCACCGGTCGGTGATCCCGTGCAGATGATCGTGGACGGCTTTGGGGCTCTGGCCGAGGCGCCGTAGGAGCGTTCGGCGTCGTCGAAGCTACCTTCCCATAACGGGCGGTCGGCCAGTCAGGTCGGCCGCCCGCGCCTTGCGCCCCTGCGGTGGGAGCCCGGCCTACGCCTTGCGCTTGAAAGTCGCGGCTCTGATTAGCATCCACGTTCTAGTCGGGCATTGTGGTGGCTGGACGAGGCGAGCCCCGACCCAACAGCACGATCGCCGTCAGAATCAGCCCCGCGCCCATTGCCATGAGAATCTGACGCGACGGGTTGTCGACGAATACACGGGCCCGCGGATAGCGCTGCGTGACCTCGTCGAGGAGCGCCGACAGCTCGGGCAAGATGTCCTGCTTGGCCGAGTCGGCGCCGGCCGCGCTGACGGGCGGTGTCGGCTCGAAGTCCGGGGATGGCGCGACGATGACCGTCTCGATATCCGGCACGGCGATCGTCTCGCCGAACTCCTGCTCCGCCAGGCGCAGGACGTACGCCGGATCGTTGCGCAGGTGGTCAACCTGCTTCTCGACGGTCTGGACGCGTTTCTCAAGAGCGGCGACGCGCTCCTGGGCCACGCGGTGCCGCTCGATCATGGCCTGACGCTCCATCCAGGGCGGGAGGATCAGCCCCGGAGCGAGCGCGGCGCCCCCGATCAGGATCATGAGCCAGAAGAGCAGCGTTTCCAAGTGTCGCGATTGTGACATGGTCTACGGTCAGCACCGCCCAATCAGAGCCCCGAGCGTAAGCGAGCGGGACAACCAGTGTTCCATCGCACCTGAACCGATGGGGGCCATGCCCACGGCTTTTCGCGTGGGCATGCCCACTCGGCGACGACCAGCACTGCTCAAGAGCAGTGGCACCCATCCAGATCGATACGCAACCGGCCGAGTCAGGGTTGACAGGTCGCTACCGAGTCCAGAACGCCGAGCCGAAGACGGCCTGGTCGCCCAACTCCTCCTCGATCCGCAGCAGGCGATTGTATTTGGCGATGCGGTCGCTGCGCGAGGCGCTGCCGGTCTTGATCTGGCCGGCGTTGGTGGCGACCGCCAGGTCGGCGATCGTCGTGTCCTCGGTCTCGCCGCTGCGGTGGCTGATGATGGCGGCCAGGCCGTTTCGCATCGCGAGGTTGACGGCGCTGAGCGTCTCGGTCAGCGTGCCGATCTGGTTGAGCTTGACGAGGATCGCGTTGGCGCTCTTCTCCCGGATGCCGCGCTCGAGATACTCGACGTTGGTGACGAACAGGTCGTCGCCGACGATCTGGAGCTTGTCGCCCAGCTTGGCGTTCATCTTGGCCCAGCCGGCCCAGTCGTTCTCGGCCAGTCCGTCCTCGATGCTGCGGATTGGGAACTTGTCGCACCAGCCGGCCCAGATGTCGATCATCTCGTCGCTGGTGGCCAGCCGATCCGGATCGGACTTGAAGAACCGGTACTTGCCGGTCTCGGCGTCCCACATCTCGCTGGAGGCCGGGTCGAGGGCGATGAATACGTCCTCGCCGAGCTTGTAGCCGGCCTTCTCGACCGCGATTGCGATGACCTCGAGCGCCTCATCGTTGCTCTTCAGGCTGGGTGCGAAACCGCCCTCGTCGCCGACGGCGGTGTTATAGCCTTTGTCCTTCAGAACGGCCCTGAGGTTGTGGAATATCTCGGTGCCCATTCGCAGAGCTTCACGGAAGGTGGGCGCACCCCATGGCTGAACCATGAACTCCTGGAAATCGACATTGTTGTCTGCGTGGCTGCCGCCGTTGAGGATGTTCATCATCGGTACGGGCAGGACATGGGCGCCGGCGCCTCCCAGATAGCGGTACAGCGGAAGCCCCGCCCAGGCCGCGGCGGCCTTGGCTACTGCGAGCGAGACGGCCAGGATCGCGTTGGCGCCGAGCTTGCCCTTGTTGGGCGTCCCGTCCAGAGTGATCATCACAAGATCGATCTCTTCCTGGAGCCGCGGGTCGAAGTCGCAGAGCTCCGGGCCGATGATGTCGTTCACATTCTCGACCGCTTTGAGCACTCCTTTGCCCAAATACCGGCCCTTATCGCCGTCGCGTAACTCGACAGCTTCATTCTCGCCGGTGGAGGCCCCACTGGGGACGGCGGCAGTTGCGAACGTGCCGTCTTCGAGGACGACGTCGGCTTCGAGAGTGGGATTGCCGCGCGAGTCCAGAATCTCACGGGCGACGATTGATTCGATAAACGGGGCATCTGCCATTGTCAGCTCTCCTTCGCTTGACTGGTGGGCGGAATGGTCGTCGGGGGTGAAAGGTCCGGCGGGTCGGGCAGCGGCTCGTTGCGCTCGATTTCGGCTTTGCTTACGACGAAGCGTTCGGCCTGCGGGCTGGTGTCGACGTAGCCGACTAAACGCACCGTGTCGCCGATCTCGATCGCCTCGACGCCGCTGAATACGTCATCTACGTAGACCTCAGCATCGCTCGTGAGCAGGCAGGCCGCCTTGCCGGGATCGTCGCTCTGAGCGCTCGATGGATCAACGAGGATAGTCAACTCGCGTTCGGTCGCGTTAACGCTCTGGACCGTGCCGGCGATGATCTTGTAGTCGCCACGCGAGCTTTGACGCGGGCAGCCCGTCAGCACGCCGAGCAGCACCAAGCCGATGGCACAGCCAGTTCGGCCGGCGATCAGCGGATTGAAGTCCGCGCGGGTCCTCAACGGTCTCTCCTAGGTCGGCGTCGCGCGTGGGTGGCCCAGGCTTAGCGGCAAGCCTCGGCGCGACGTACAAACCAAGGCCGGATTCTACCCGCTCCCCGGCGACAGTGGTACCGGCGGATAGAGGAAGCTGACAGCCGTAGCGTGCGTCTCGATGCGCCAGTCGCCTTGATCAGAACCCCGAGCGTGAGCGAGCGGGCCCGCAGCGCCTGGTATCGGGTGCCATGGCGACGGTTCTTCGCGTCACCATGCGAGAACAGTGCATCTTGGCCCACCGATTCTAGGAATTGGAGGCCAGGCGGCGGTGGAGAAGGCCCGGCAAGCAGAAACGCCGCGAACGCGAGAACAGGGCGATCAGCACTCCGATCTTGAGCAACACGTTCTCGATCATCTTGGCGCAGATGAAGACTTCGCCGGTGCCGCAGCCGCAGTCGAACTTCACGGCGCAGAAGCTATCGAACCCGGCCGCGGGATCGCCGTACAGCCCCCAGGCCCGCATCAGTAGTAGGGGGGTGAAGAAGAGCAGCATGGCCAAAGTCGTCAGCGCCGCGCCGCGGACGCAGACGCCCAGTAGCAGAGCCGCGGCGCAGACCATCTCGATCCACGGCACGGCGATGGCCGTGATGTTGAGAAACGGCGCTTGCTCGGGCAGGACGCCGTACGCGTGCGTCAGTTTCATGAAGTCGATCGGCTCGACGATCTTGTTGAAGGCCAGGTATGCGAACATGCCGCCGACGGCGAGTCGTGCGACCAGGAGCGGCACACCGGTGTCATCGATACGTCGAATGATCCCCGTTTGCTGTTTGACCGTGTCCACGCCGTATTACTCCGCCGGTCCGGCTTGGATTGCCTGGCCGCTCTCTGACCATGCTTCCCAGCCGCCTTTGAAGAGGTAGATGCTCTCCCAGGGAACCTGCTGGTTGAGCAGCTCGCCGCAGACGTGCAGGCTGTCCTCGCACTCCTTGCCGTTGCAGTACACGATGACCTTCTCGGCCCCGACCACGACGTCGAGCACGCTGCCCAGGTACGAATCCAGGCGGTAATAATCACACTGGACGGCGCCGGGGATGCGGCCTTCCTCGAACGACTCGGTGGCCCGGGCGTCCACAAACACGTACCCGCCCCAAGACGTGCGTTCGTCTTTGAAGAACGCGATCACGTCCGCGAGTGAGGCTATCTGGTAAGGGGGCTCTTCGTCGCCCTGATCGCTTGTCGGGGCCGGCACGGTCGCCGTCGGGCCGTTCGGAGACCCGTTCGTAACCGGCCTTTGAGGCACGGGCGCTGGTTTGCCGCCAAAATAGTCACGCGTGACGGCTATGTGATCGTCGCGATCCTGGCCGATGCCCGCTTGGGCGGCGATGTGGCGGGCCCCGCCGAGGGCATTGACCCCGAACCCGATGCCCACCCCGATCGCGGCCAGTATGATCGCCTGGCCTATGGTTACAACGACTGTCTTCATGCAACGAATCTCACTAGGAATCTCAATCGGAGCCCATGCGGCCCGTGTTACACCCTTATTGCCAAGCAACCGGGCCGCGCTCGTGGGGATTATAGTCGCGGGCGTCGAAAAACACTCCCCAGGGCCGACCGCGATGCGTTCGACCAACGTCGCCACCAGGGCACATCGCCGGCGGCGGGGAATTCCATGCGCAAACGTCTGATAAAAGCCAACACGACGTCCGCTCGACAGGCGGGCATATCGACGCCACAGCGGTCGGCGTGATACTGTTCTTCACCTCGGGCGTGCAACCAGCCCTGTTCCCGTGCCAGCTTGTTGGCAGCCGTGCCCGGGAAGGGATAGTACGGCCTGATGTCGACAAGGTCGGGCTTCAGTGCGTGCAGCGTCTTCCGGGTTTCATCCAGAGACGCGTCGCTCTCGTACGGGGCGCCGAGATAGACAATCGCCCGAGTGTGGATGCCCGCGGCGCCCAGCCGGGCGAACGCCTCTCGGACCTGATCGGCGTCGAGGTCCATGTCGAAGACCTCGTTGCGGATGAAATTCGAGCCGCTGATGACCTCGACATCGACGATCTGGCAGCCGGCCGCGACCAACTGGCTCACCGTCTGCCTGTCGGCCGAGTTGGCCCGCACGTGACAACGAAAAGGCAGGCCGCACCGGGCCCGATAGACCTCCAGGAACTCGGCCAGCCAGTCGGCGTCCAGCGCCAACGCGTGGTCGGTGAGGCGCACCGTTTGCACGCCCGGATACCGGTCGCGCAACTCCGCAATCTCGTCCAGAACATCCTCCGGCGAGCGGCGTCTGACCCATTCGCCGCGCTCGGCGTAGAGCTCCCGCAGACACGCATTGGCACAGTAGCCACAGCTCTGCGGGCAGCCGCGACCGGCGGCGATCTCGATCGACCCGCCCAGCCCGACGCGCTCGGCGTAGCCGAACAGCTCGCGCTGCGGCGCGGGTAGCGAGTCCAGGTCTTCGACCAGGGCCGGCAGTTCGGGGCGTTCGAGCCCGCGTTCGTCGCGCAGCCAGACGCCGGAGACGACTTGGCCGACCGCCGGGTCTTTGATCCGCTCGAGGTAGGTTGCGAGCGACGCATCCGGCTCGCCGATGGCGACGGCCTGCACGCCGGGCAGGCTGAGGGCGCCCGCTGGGTCAACGGTGGGGTACCTCCCGCCGGCGACGATCGGCAGAAACTCGTGCTGCTCGATGTACTCCAGCGTTCGGCGAGCCGCATCGACGCACACGGCGGAGATGTCGGCGTAAACGAGTTGCGGCAATCCACGAGCCAGGGCGGCCTTGACGGCTGCCAGATCGAAGCGCGCCAGTCCGGCTAGCGACAGATCGTGCCCACGCTCTTCCATGAGTCGCAGCAGTGTCCCGAGCTGCGGCTCGAAGCGCGGCACCGGTCGCTGCCGTGTGCTCGGCCCGAACTGTAGAACCAGAATCCGCATAAACCTCCGCCGGGTGCATAGAAACCGAGGTGCGTCCAACTACTCCAGAGCCCACAGTCTACGCCAACCCCGCCCGCGTGGCCATTTGTTGCGGCGGCGGCAATTCGGTCGGTGCTCAGAACGCTCGCGGCATGAGTTCGGGGCTTGGCTCCGCGCCATGGCGAAGCGATTCGGGTATAATGCACGCCTCCTGCCGGTCGGGCCGGCTGGGAACGATGTTGGGGCGCCGACGCAGGCGGGCCATCTTCCAACTGTGGGCG
>CAZUCH010000123.1:0-8145 GCA_964619045.1 uncultured Planctomycetales bacterium
GCGGGTCGTCGAGATCCCGTCCGCGCGTCAACGGGTGGGACAACCATGACTTCACTGTCGTCAGTCCAGCGCCCATCCGGAGCCGCTCCGCCTCAAAAGAACCTGATCCGCCGGTGACGGCAAGTGGGCCGCGTCCCGATCATTACGCAACGACGCCGGCAAGCCTCCGACCCCCTCCCCAGCTACCGTGGCACCAAAACGGCTGGCCGATTCCACCGCGGCCGGCGGCCGTGCCGTCCCAACACCAGTGGCCGCCGAGTCGTCCACCAATCACTCCCGCGAAACCTCTCTGCCAGATGGGGCGTTGCCAACCGCCACCATCCAAAGGCACGCTAGTCCCAATGCAAGATCGTGTCAAGAATCGGGCCTATCGCCTCAAGCGCCCGCGCACACAAGTTTGACAGCCGAACGTGCGTACCCTAGAATGAGCGATTCGATAATCTGATCTGCCCCCATCATCTAGAGGCCTAGGATACCGGCTTTTCACGCCGGCGACAGGGGTTCGAATCCCCTTGGGGGCGTGCCTCCCTCTCGAAGCGGCACGCCATCGTGTGCCGCTTCGGCCTTGGAGCCCATCCCAGAGCTCATGTGGCACCGGCATCTTGCCGGTGTAATCACAGGCCGGAAGCCTGTGCCACAAGTCTTGAGATAGGCTCTAACACCACGGGGAAGCGACAATCCCCCCCCACAAGGCATCAGGGCCAGCAGCGCGGGCCGCAGGACAGCAATAGACCGTCGCCGGTGATGGGGTAACGCCGCAGGTACTCCGCGATGCTCGCACGGCTGACAGCCTCGGCCGCAGAGAGGCGCGCTTCCGGCGTGCGCGGATAGCCACGCGTCTCGATGTCGTCCACAAGCTGCATCAGCCGCGTGCGCGGGCTCTCGGCCTCCAACGCCAGGTGCGTGCGACGCTGGTTCTTGACTCGCTGCACCTCTTCGGGACGGAAGCCTTCCGCGCTGACCTGCCGCATCTGTTCCCGCAAGGCGGCGAGCATTTCAGGCGCCCGCTCCGGCTCGCCGTCGGCATAGAAGGCCAGCATGCCGCAATCACGGTAACTCAGCCACACGGCCCCGGCTTGCGTGCAGATGCCCTTTTGCACGATGTTCCAATAGCAGCGTGAATTACCACCGCCGAAGAGGGCCGTAAACGCCTCGACGGTCTCCTCACTGGCATCGCCGCTCGCAACTGACGGGTACAGCAGCACCACCGACTGCTGTCGGAATCGCTCCAGGGGCAATCGGTATACGCCCTCGCCCAGCGGCGGCACCTCAGCAACGCCGGGAGCCCCGTTGGATTGCCGGCTCCAACCATCGCAGTAACGACCCGCGGCCGCGAAGACCGCCTGGGGGTCGAGCGCGCCGGCGGCCACCAGGCACATGTTGTTGGCCGCATAGCGCCGCCGGTGGTAATCAACCAGAGTCTGCCGGGGCAATCCCTGGATGGTCTCCTTCTCGCCCAGGATCTCATGCCCCAGCGGATGTTGCCCGAAGACCGTCTTGTGCACGAAGTTCCAGACGGCCCGATCGAAGCTGTCATCGCCCATGGCGATCTCTTCGAGGATGACATTGCGTTCGGTCTTGTAGTCCGGGGCCGGTAGGCGTGGGCGCATCATGTCGGCCAGCAACTCGATCTGATCGTCGAGCCGCTCGGCCGGCACCCACCCGTAGTACACGGTGTGCTCTTTGCCGGTGTAGGCGTTGTAGATGCTCCCCAGCTCGTCGAAGCGGACGTTGAGGGCCCTACAGTCGCGAGTGGCGCCGCCCTTGAAGCACATGTGCTCCAGGAAGTGGCTCACGCCATGCTCCGCGGGGCGTTCATCGCGTGAACCGGTGAGGGCCAGGAAGGCGGTGGCGGCGGAACGGACACGCGGCATGACCTCGCAGATGACGCGCAGCCCGCTGGGCAGTTCATGTTCGACGAAGTTGGATTGCATGGGCGGATTGTAGCCGCCAACGATGGTCGACTAAAGTGGTCCCGCCCACTACCTGCTCAGCATCTGGCCGCCTCGCCACATCAGCTCAAGCGGAGTCCGTGATTAGTCGGTCTTCGGGCTGCCGTCCTCGTTGAGGCCGTACATGAACTCCACGCCGACTAGGTAACCAACGTGGGCCCGTGTGCAGTGTCGCACGATAGCGTGACCATAGCTGCTAAGCTCCGGCAGGTGGATCGCAAGTGAAATCTGGGTGTCCGCGGATATGGGACGGCGCGAACGCATGGCCAGCCCGCAGGGACTCAGGTTGTGGAGCGTCGTGAGCACGTGCCGCTCGCCATAGGCATCCTCCGGCAGCCAGACTTCGACCGTGCCGGGGAAGGGCCAACGCTCCTCGCACCGCTTACCGGAGGGGTTCTTGGAAGTGGCGGCCACGTTCTGAGAATCGATCAGTCCGCGAACCACGTCGGGAGTCAGCTCAACTATCTTCTCGGCATCCATGGCAGGCACCTATCCTCCGGGACTACTCCGGCCAACCAAACGCGGCCAGACTCGCTATTCATCGGACCGCGCGCGGCCTGTGATCAACGCCGCGCGGCTTTTGCCCGTGTCCGACGCGATCTGAGCACGATCACGGCAGCACCTTCCAATAACCTCGCCGCGCCGCGAGCCCACGCGGACCGTGGCTCGGATGGCGCGCCGCCTGACCCGTCGAGATGCTTATGGGAGCACCCCTCACGATGGACCGATACTCACAACGGAGCCTGACAGGCCGCGTATCAGGCCGGCGGCGACTATTCTTGGCCGTCCACCGCCGTTCGCCGACTGTGACGATGTTGTTCATGCCCCACACTGATCCGCTCGATACACCCGTTGGCCTGTAGTCGCACGCCACCGGTCCGACGACTGCCGGAAGGCTGGGCGACGAGGTCAGGAATGGGAAGCGGCGCGGGCAACCCGCCGCAAGGAAGCCAGGCCGTCTTTGGGAAAGAAGAATGCGGCTACAAAGTGTATGTCTAGGCGTCTCGGCGGGCCTGATTTGTATCGGGGCCTGCGCACCGGAACTCATAAACACGGGGGCCGACGGTCCCGCTGGGATCGTCGCCGGTGCGGTCACCACCGGCAGTGGTGACGGCGGCGGCAGTGCCGACCAAACGACCCCACCGACAACGGCCCAGGGATCGCTCCTCACCGGCAACATCAGCGGGAGCGGGGACTACGAGCTGTTCAACCTCGGGGCCAGCATCCGCGGCGAGCAATGGACGGTTGATAGCACCAGCGGACTACTTAGCGGGCGTTCGTTCCTCGTAGTATTGCTGGACGCCGACCACGACCTGCTGCGTCGCCAGATTGTGTCGCCCACAAACCCCCTGCAACACACTCTGCGGACCGACACGGACGAGCTGTACGTAGGGGTGGCGGGTGCGTTCGGCAGCAGTGGGGGCGACTTTCGGCTGGATGCCCAGTTGCTGGGCGGAGGCTCCGTTCCAGCGCCGCGACGGGCGATTGTGTACCTAAACTTCGCCGCCGCGTCGAACGTATCGATCCACTCGCGCAACGGGATCTCGTTCCCGTCCTTCGCCGGTGACATGCTGGGAGGCTCCTACGCCGGTGCTACGGATGCTATCAAAGATGCGATTGTCGAGGCCGTCCAAGAGGATTATGCCGCCTATGAGATGGTCGTAATGAGCTCGGACGAGGGTCCGCCGCCGGAGAGCGCCCACTCGACGGTCCACTTCGGTAGCACGGACCCCGGACTGCTGGGCCTGGCCGACAGCGTGGATCAATACAATGAGGACACGTGGCAGGATGCTATCATTTACGTTGGAAGCTTCAGCGATTTCGAGGTTATGGATCTGACGGCTGAGGAGATGGGCCAGATGGTAGGTAACGTCGCCAGCCACGAACTCGGGCACCTGCTGGGACTCTTTCACACGCAGGTTCCCGAGGACATCATGGACACTACCGGTTCGGCCTGGGATCTGGCGGGCGACCAGAGTTTCCTGCGCGCCGCGCTCGAGCCCAGCGTGTTTCCGACCGGATTTGAGAACACCCCCGTGCTTTTGGGCCAGATCATCGGATACAATCCGGATGCCAAGGCGCGCGACATGAGCAAGCCCCTCAGTGAGGAGAAGTTGCGTAGCAAGATCGCCGTGCGCTCGCTGGCACGACGTGAACTGCGTAGCCGTTGTGGAAACTGCCTGCACCCGGACTGATGTGATCATGACCCACGCTACAAGACGTCTAAAACGTTGGCCACGCCGCCCTGAAGCGATCGTACCGCTGGCGGCGCTGCTGCTGAGTTGCTGTACCGGCTGCCCCTTCTCCGTCCCCTCCGCGACGGGCGACGGGGACGTGTCTAACCTGGATTCGGGCGATAACAGCACCTTGCAGTCCGCCAGTGCGCTGGATTTCAACTCCACCGGCCTGGTCACCTTCACCGGATCCATCAGCGGCGGCTTCGACACCGACCTCTATGACCTCGGCTCGCTGAGCCCCGGCGACCGGGTGGTCGCCGACGTACAGCGCAACACGGGCAACCTCGACGCGGTGGCGGCGATCTTCAATGACGCCGAGCAACTCGTGGCCTTCAACGACGACCGGGCCGACGACGGCAGCATCCTCGATCCACTGGTCGATTTCGTCGTCCGCGGCGATCAGGGCCACTACTTCCTCGGAATAGTGTCCTACCCGGACAGCAACACGGCTGGACAGTACGAGATAACGGTCAGCATCGTACGCAACGCGGGAATCCCCGCGCCACAATCGCAAATCGTGTTTCTCGACTGGGTTGGGGGCAACGACATCCTCGTGCCCAATGTCGGCTCGTACGATCTGGCGCCTTTCAGCGCCGCCGACGTCGGCCTGCCCGCCGATCAGACCGCGGCCGTCAAGACGCGCGTGCAGGCCATCGTGCAGTCGCGCTACGCCGGCTACAACCTGATCGTCCTCAACTCGGACGACAACGCCAAGCCCGCCGCGGCCCATTCGACCGTGTATTTCGGCGGCAATGACCGTCGGGCCTTTGCCATCTCGGAGAAGATCGACCCCTACAACGCCGACCACGCCGACGACACGATCATTTTCACCGAGAGCTTCCGCGGGGCATTTCGCCACACGCCGACCTTCGGCGAGATGAGCCAAGCCCTCGGCAACACCACCGCACACGAGATCGGCCACTTGCTGGGGCTTGTACATACCAGCGATTGCAGCAGCCTGATGGACACCGGTTGCTCCAACGACCGATTGCTGAGCGTGCAGGAGTTCAAGGCCGCGCAACTGGACAGTTCAGTGTTCTCACTGGGCTACCAAGATGCCCCTACCCTGCTCGGCTGGATCCTCGGGCTGGTCGGTCTATAGAGCCGATCCCAGAACTTGCGGGATCGGTTCCAATCCTCTGTCATCCGTCCGCTCGCGCGTGATCGAGCCCTAGGAACCGCTGAGCTTCTGCTCGACGCTACGGATCTTGTCGTCTATCGTCTGGGGACGGTCGTTGCGCGTGCCGACGCGAAGGGTCGTCGAAATGCGTGGGGCTCCCATCTCGTGGACAACCTCGTGGCAGCGCTTGACGGCTGCGAAGACCGTGTCCCACTCACCCTCGGCGTTCGTGCCGTAGGCGTGCAGCTTGGTCGTCAGGCCGGCGTCAGTCAGCACCTTCTCGCAAGCGGCGACATACTTCGAGACCGAGAGGCCAACGCCGAGCGGGATGACGCACAGGTCGATGATGACATTCATGGCGGTTCTCCTGAGTAGCGGACGCACAGGGGCGTTCTACCCCTGGCCCACTACCTTAAGCATAGACGCGCACAACAGGCCGGCATAAGTTCCTAGCACATAACCGGCGACCGCCAGCAACACGCCGACCGGGGCCAGCGAGGGGTGGTACGCGGCGGCGACGATCGGAGCACTCGCGGCACCGCCGATATTGGCCTGCGAACCGACGGCAACGAAGAATATAGGTGCTTTGATGAGCCACGCGACCGCCAGCAGAACGCTCACGTGGACGAGCATCCAGATCGCCCCCGCTATCACGTAGCCGGGAGCCTCGGCGATCTGTTTGAAATCGGCCGACGCTCCGATGCACGCCACCAGCAGATACAGCATCACCGAGCCGATCTTCGACGCCCCGGCCCCCTCGAGGTTGCGCACGCGAGTGAACGACAGAATCAGCCCCAGAGTGGTCACGAAGACGTATTTCCACATGCCTCCGCCGGTCTTTTCGTTGACGAAACGTGCCAAAGCACACCATCGGCGTTGGCCGGCGGTCACCGAGTCCCAGGCGTCCGGATCCTCGGCGACGTGCCTGTCAATCGCGGGGCCGACCAGTGCGGGCTTGACCCGCGGATCGGCCAGCGGCACTGCTACGTCGCCACCTTCCCCACTGACGGTCACGTGCTCGATGCCGGCCTGCGCGGCGACCGCCCGAACTTCATTGAAGGACCAGGACGCGATCAGGTCGGCGCCTTTGAAGCTGATCCAACTGGCGCCGAAACCCAGCGCCAAGATGATCATCAACTCGGTCATGTTCGGCACGCGCATGACCCGCGCCTGGAACTCCGTTAGGCGCTGTTCAAGCTCTCGGATGGCGGAGGCGTCGGCGCCCGTCCAGCGGTCGATCTTGTGCTGCCGGCCGGCGAAGAAGAGCAATACGCCCATCCACACGTTGGCGACCAGTACGTCCGGGATGACCATGGTCGCGAGTTGGGCCGATGAGCAGCCGACCGAATCGCCGATGGCGACGAAGTTGGCCCCGCCGCCGATCCAACTGCCAGACAGCGCCGCCATTCCCTTCCACGCGTCGGCGGGCAGGCCCCAGTACTCGGCGGGCAGGAGGTTGATCGAGAGGAACAGGGCGATCGGTCCGCCGATGACGACGCCGGCGGTTCCGGCCAGGAGCATGATGCCCGCCTTGGGGCCTAGCCGGAGGATTGCGGGCAGGTCCAGCGATAGCACCAGCAGGAACAGCGCGGTCGGCAGGATGTAGCCCTTGACCCAGCCGTAGAAGGGCGACTCGGCCGGCAGGATGCCGCAGGTCGTCAGCGTGGTCGGTATGAAATAGCAGAAGACCAGTGCCGGTATGATCTTGAAGAACGGCTTAGTGATCTCGTGCTGGCTGAGCCAGAAGATGATCGCCAGGATCGCGAGCAGCGTCGCCAGGATGCCGGCAGGGTTCTCTATGAACGGGGCGGCGTCCGAGGCATGGGAGGCGCCGGGCGCGGCGGCCAGAACGGCGGTCGTCAGCATGGCAAACATGATACTGTGATAGAGGATGCGTCGCCGGTCGTCCAGTGCGTCATCGGCGGGAGTCAGGGTGTGCCGGTCATCGCCGACGTGCCCGCCTCGCCCGCACCTAGTAAGCCGCGACGCCCGCCCCACCCTGCTCTCAACCTTGACCACCGCGTCGAACGTAGCCGATCAGAACCCCGAGCGTGAGCGAGCGGGCCAACGGCCGACTGGGGCGTCGGCCGCTACATAATTCGTGGACCCGGACTAGTTGGCGTTTGCTTCGGGGGTCGTGGCTTGCCATGCGACTTGAGGCGCATCGCCCCACAAGCCGTCGAGATCGTAGAATCCGCGCCGTTGTTCGTCGAACAGGTGAACCACGACGTCCACGTAATCGACCAGCAGCCAGTGCGAGTCGGACCTGTCACTGATACTGAAGGGTTTGCGGCCGACTTCCAGGCCGTACTGCTTGATGAAGTCCAGCACGGCGAGCATCTGTCTCCCGGATGTTCCGGTGCCCAGCACGAAGAAATCCGCGATGCTGCTGATGCCGCGCAGGTCAAGCACACGGACCTTCTCGGTCTTGTTGTCGGCCGCGATTCGGGCCACGGAGACTGCGAACTCGCGCCCCGACTCCGCCGTCGTGGCCGGAGCGGGAGGGGATGAGTTGGGATCGCCGGCGTTTGTTGCGTTCATGATGGACATTGTAGGCGGGGCCGCTCGTTGAGCAAACGAGCGCCCCGCCATAGTTCGTTAGGCCGGTGGTCCGGCGTTATCTAGCCGATACGCAGCCAAGCCGCGATTTCGGGGGCAAACCTCACAATCAGTCCGGCGAAAACGACCGAAACCATGCTCATCAGCTTGATGAGGATGTTCAGGCTGGGGCCGGAGGTATCCTTGAACGGATCGCCGACGGTGTCGCCCACGACGCCGGCCTTGTGCGGCGCGGAGCCTTTACCGGTGAGCGGGGTGATCCTGTCATTGTCATCGG
>CAZUCH010000124.1:0-8109 GCA_964619045.1 uncultured Planctomycetales bacterium
TCCGCCCTTGGGCTTCCAGCGGGAGTCGATACTTGGCTCCACAATTCCCGCACTTGCACTTGATGGTATCAGCCATCACTCACCTCGTCTCCCGCGCGAACATAAGGACCGCGCGAACAGCGTACTGGAACAAATCAACGCTGCCTCGAACGAACAACCCAATTGTCGGCCGAGTAAGAAGTTATGAGCGAGATGAGTGAATTATAGCTTCGCGTCAAAAGGCACTCAGCCGTTGCCTTCCACTACTGATCGTATCGGCTCACGCCTGTCTTTGCAACACAAAAGCGCAACTCTTGCCGATCTTCTCCAGGGCCGAATCCCACCGGCCGCCAGCCACTACGGCCGATTCCATTCCCCACACTCACGGCACAAGTCCAGCCGGTCCCAGGATTGCCGCTCCTGAGCCGTGCGCACCGACTCCAACCTCCCTCCGCTCCAGATCGATCGCAGACTATCGACCCTCCAATCCCCCAGCCGCACCCGCCCCCGATAGTCCTGGGCGCACAGTACGGCCGCACCGTCCGCCAGCAACATCATCCGCGTCGCCAGCCGCCGGCAGGCGGCACGTGTCGACGGCACCGTGGGCAGTAGCGAATCCGCCGGCAACAGGCCGCAGTAGTCGTTGTAGCCGTGAATCACGCTGCTCCCAACGTTGCGAATCCAGTCGTCGTGAAACGCCTCCAGTTCGTCGATCGTCGCCGCACAACGCGTCAGGCTGCACGCGATGATCGGACGTGGGGCCTTGCGGTCGCGGCGGGCATTCTCCAGCCGCTCGACATTGGCATGAACGCGCGCCAGGCCGTCCACTCCGTGCAGACGCTCATACGTCGCGGCGTCATGCGCGTCGATCAGCACCTCAACCACGTCGATCTGGTTGTCGAACAGCGCGGCCATCGCCGTGTCGGTCAACTCCAGCAGGGTAGTGGCCAGACCGATTCCAAACAGGCCGCCGTCACGCAGCAACTGGCACACTTCCGCGAAGCGTGGGTGCTCCAGCGGATCGCCGTGCCCACCCAGGAACACCAGCCGATCGTCGTATTCCGACAGTTGCTCGGCCAGCCGAGACACGCACTCGATGTCGTCCAGACAGCGCCGCGGCACCCGCCTCCCTCGCGGCCGCAATGTCGTCTCGGGCAGGGGATCGTCGGTCGTCAGCTCCAGCTCGACCTCAATCGGCAGCTCGCCGGCCCGATCGTGCCCCGCCTGCCTCGCCCACACGCACAAGGCTTCGGCCGGCGCGTCAGCACCCAGTTCTCGCAGCGCCTCTGCCAGCAACTCGCGCCCGCGCCGGGTATCGCCCGTGAAGCGCGCCGCCGTCTGACCGACCACCGGCGGCACGTGATAACACGCCTGCTGAATAATCGGGTCAAACTGCGCCATCTCCGGTCGGTACGTCAGCATCAACCCCAACGGGATGTTCAGCTCGAGCAGATCCTCGAGCGCCGTTCGACACAGGATGATACCCGCCAGTCCCGGCGGCGCCTGTGTGAACACGGACTTCGCCACGTGTTCGTTCTGCTGAAGATGCTCGCACATCGCACTGGCCAACGCCGGATCAAACACCGGCTGATGCCCGTCCAGACACAGAATCGCGCCACACTTGCAGTGGTTCAACAGCCGCGCCACCGCATGCGGCTCCACGAACTCGTCGAACCACGAAGTGCCGACCAATCCGCCGCGCCACGAGTCTAGATGCCATTTTCGAGCCGTCTGCAACAGCACGCGTCGAGTCCGCTGTGCATCATCCAACGCCACCAGTTCGATCTCATCCGTCAGCCCGGCCCCATTGAGCATCGCGGCCGCCGCGTCACGATCACGCGGCCGCACCATCAGGCAGCGCCCGACCACGCCCTCGACGTTCAACAGTCGCCGCAGTGTACGCACCAGAATCGGCTGCCCGCCCAACTCCGTGCCAAGCTGCGACGGACCGCCGGTGGGCGCTTCCACGAAGTCGGCGAATACACCCGCGACAATATCGATCATAGCTGTTCGCCAACGCGCTTGAGACCCGCGGGCAGCATCCGCAGCAGGAAGTCGCACCCGTCCAGGAAACCCGCTACGTATTCCTGATCACGCCGCAATCGACGCCGCGCGCTGGCCGGCGTCTCTTGCCGCTCGTCGTTGATCGCACGGTCCGCCTGCACACGCCGCAACTCGGCATGTTGCGCCACCTGACTGACCAGGTTGTAAGTCCGCTCGTTGCGCCGCATCCGGTTGTGCAACTCGTCCACCTTCACAACCAGACGGTTGAACTCGTCCGGTCGCTCGACCAGCTTCACCAGCCGCTCCAGCACCTCGATCGTGTCGGCGGCTATCCGCCGAATCTCTTGCAGCTCCTCCAGCCGCTTTTCCAGTTGGCGCTGCACGTCCGCGCGCAACGTCGGCGACAGCGGCGGCGGCTCCAGCGCGAACAGGCCGGCCGGCAGCGGACGCGTGCAGAATTGCTCGGCCGCCGCGCGCAGCGTCATCACCTCGGTACCCTCCAGGCGCATCCCGCCCTCGGTCGCGTGAATAACCCGCGCCTCGCTGGCCAGAAAGTCCGACTGAAACTGCTCGGCGTATGTGAAAAGTTGGTCGTCGGTGTACGTCTCGCGCCCGTGGATGTCGCGCACCATTCGCAGCCCCGAGCGCCCGCGCGCAATCCGCTCCCACTGCTTCATCTCGACCGTCTGAAACCGGCCCAACTCCGGCCGCCAGATGTCCTCGATCGGCATCCCGGCCGGGTAGTACAGCCCCTCGGTGAACGACAAGTCCTGCCCCACCAGGATGATCGGGTCGCAACCCAGATGCTCGGCCAGGTAGAACGACAGGTGGGCCACCGTGCTCCCGGCCCGCAAACGGCCGCGTTGCGGCGGACTCTCTCGCAGCAGGTCGTTGACAAAATCCGAGTGCAGAACATGCGTCCGGCCCCGGAACGTGTCCAGCACGTGCCAAGTGACCTTCGGCTCGGCCACCAGGATCATCTCGCTAAAGTCGCTGATATTGGTGAAAAACTGCGCCGAAATCTCGTGATAATCGAGGCTCGTGACCAGGTGCGGCTCGATCCCCCGCGCCAGGAGCGTCTTGAGCACCGTTTGCACGCCGATGACGACCGCCCGCTCCCGCAACGCCCCCACTTGGTCGATATTGCGCGCCAGCGACGGACCGGCGGACACGATGATGGCCGGATATCCGGCTCCCCGGCCGGCCAGGACCTCGATCCCCGGCTGTTTGAGGTACGCCGACAGGTTAAAGACCGCGTTCTGGCACGTAATCCGCGCATTACGCACCACCGACACCAGTTGCACGCGCGAGTACTGCACAAAATCACGCAGTAGCGCGCTGACCTGCGTCTGAAACCGCGAGTGAAAACGCCGAACGTGCGGCGGCGTGACGAAACGCAGCCCCAGCATCAGCGCCGTCATGATCGGCCGCAGCTTCTCATGTACATGTGACTTGTCGAGGGTCGTTATGAGGATTACTCGCCCGTCGCCCATCGGCTCTGTCAGGTCGGTCACAAACAGCGCCGCCTTCAGCAGCGCCGGATCGTCTTCCGCGATGATCAGCAGCGGGCGATGAAAACGCCATTCGATCTCCGCGACCGCGTAGCCCAACCCCAGCCCGGCGATCAAGAAACACGAGTTGTCCAGATCCTCCTCGCCCACCTCCGTCTCGTCCTCCGCGCCCTCCTCCGCGCCCTTCGCGGCATCCTTCGCGGTATCCTTCGCCGGCCCCTTCGGCGAGCAGCACTGGGCCTCGACCAGTGTGCGAGCCTCGGTCACCGGCTGATAGCGGCTATGGGCGTACACGGTCTTGCCGTCATCGGCTTGCAGCCTAACGGTGACGTTCCCGTCGCGCGTTTCTTCGAGCGCCGGCACGTTGGCCATTGGCAGAGCGTCCACGACCCGCGCCAGCCGCGGATCGAGTTGGTAGAGCGCCGCCAAGTTGTCCAGGTAACGTTGTCGCCGCTCCACGACCGCGTCCTCGGATGTAGCTGCCATCATGAGCGCAGTTGTCAGCGATCCCCCGTCCCTTGTCAACGCCGGGGGGCTTGGCAGGGCCGGCCCGGGTGCGCGACAGTCTCGGCGGGACGCCAATTAGCTAAGCTATACGCAATATCGCTCGTGAGTGGGAGCCCGATCTGAACCCCGAGCGTAAGCGAGCGGGTCCATAAGCAAAGCGACCACACACGAAGACCCCGCGCTGACGCTTGGGGCTCCGATTGGCTCCGCCTGATGTGCTCCCGGGACTTCTGCCTAGTGCATCTCCCACTCGATGAAGCCAGGCTTCACGTCAGTCATGCAATTGACGATCAGTTCGACCAGGCCGTCGTAGAGAATGGAGTGCTTTTCCCAAAGGTCGTAGTAGGTGATCAGGTCGCGCAACTGGCCCTTGCAGTTCGAGCAGGGCGCGCAGACGTACTTCTTGATCGACGGATCCAGCTCACCCTCGAATGCGTTGAGGATCTGCTCCAACTTCTTCCGGCCGGCGATCTGGTGCCGCCAGTCGTTGAAGTTGTGGCCCGAGATGATCGCGAATCCGCTCCCGCCGCCACAACAGTAGTTGTCTACGCCGTGGGGGTGCATTTCGCGGAACCTGGGGGCGATCTTTCGGAGAATCCGCCGCTGAGGCTCCACAATCCCCATCAGTCGCACCAGGTTGCACGGGTCGTGCAAAGTGACGGGGAAGTCGTTGCGCTCGGGATCCACCTTGAGCCGGCCGGACGATACGAGTTCGTCGAGTGTGACCAAGCAGCTTTCGCGCGGGATGTTCAGGTCGCCGGTGAGCACGCGGTCGGCGATCACCGTCAGCGCCTTGTGGGCGTGCCCGCACTCACCCAGTACGATCTTCTTGACGCCCAGCTTCTTGGCGGCCTGGGCGTGCTTGATCGCCACCCGGGCAAACTGGGCGTCGTCGTACCAAACGCCGTAGTTGATGCTGTCGAATCCGGCGATCTCGCTGGACATTGTCCAACTCAGGCCGGCCGACTCGAAGATCACGCCGAACGCGCCCGGATTCATCGGCCATGCCATGATCTCGCCCGCGTTGTGGATCAATAGGATGTCGGCCCCCTCCTTGTCCCAAGGTGTCTCGACCGTGATGCCGGTCATCTCGGAAACGTCTTCGTCGATGAACTCCATGTTGTCCTTGACCACGAGGTCATTCATGCCGGTCGAGGAGCCGATCTTCAACTGCAAGACCGAGCCATTATCGTGCAATTCCTTGGCCGCGATTCCCATTTCCTGGCTGAAGAGCTTGCGAATCTCGTGGGCGATCAGGGCGTTGTCGACGCCGATCGGGCAGGTTTGGGCGCACCGCCGGCAGAGGTTGCAGCGGTAGGCGAGCTCCAGCAGACGGGCGACGGTGGTCCAGTTCAGGTCGATTTCACCGTCGCGCCAAGACTGGAGGAGTCCACCGTTCGACTTGACGTGCTTCTTGTACAGGCGCCGGAACACCTCGGAGCGGTAGTTGGGGCGGTACACGGGGTTGCGGCCGCTGGCTTCGTAAATGTGACAGGCGTCGGAGCAGGTGTGACAAGTAGCACAGTGGTCCATCGAAAGCAGCAACGGGTGCAGAAAGGTCCAGTTGTTCTCCTTGGTGAAGAGCTTCTGCAGGCCGGAAAGGAACTTCGCGACCAGCTCGTCTTCCTCGGCCTTGCTCTTGGGCTTCGGGAAGCTGACGGCGATCGTATCGTCCAGCGAGGCTTCGTATTGCTCCCGGGCTTTCTCGCTCAGCGGCGCGAAATCGGGTGTGGACTCCGGCGTGTCAAACGGCGCCGGCAGAGGCTTGAAATCCTCCTTGCGAAGCTCGGTGAGCTTGGGCGATGGCTTGGAGATGTCATTGATGGCGATTCGTTTCCGTTTCATTATTCGTTCTCCTCCACGCCCGAGGTCGCGACATCGGCCCAGGTCTTCTTCCCATCTCCGCGAATGTGCGGCGCCGACCAACTCACCGGATACTGGAGTGCCTTGCCGATCTGTTTTTCGATTTTCCCGCCGACGAAGTTCGGCTCATCACTCCACCGAATGTCGTGGTACATGAACCACTTCGTGAAGAAGTGCGACATGTGCGTCAGCGGAATGTAGACCAGTAGCATCGATACCAGGATGGCCTCGGCCGCGAGCAGCCCCGGCGACAACTGTCCGGCGATATTGGCCGACGAGAAGTCCAACGTCACGACCCGTGCGAAGTAGGTTCTGAGCCCCTCGAACCCCGGATCGGCCAGAGCATGGGTCGCCAGTGTGACCAGGAGCGTGACCACGAACAGCGCCAGGTTGAAGTAGTCCGCCTTCTTGGTGTACTCCCGGTAGTCCAGGTCGAAAATCCGCGTGCCCAGCAGCGCCAACGCACCGATCAGGCCCAGCACCAAACCCACATAGCCCACCACATAGGTCAGGTGGTACAGCGTTCTTCCCAACATGCTTCCGTCGGCCGAGATGTTCGCCCCCGCCGCCATGGCGATCCCGCCCGCCAGCAGTAGGGCCAGCAGAGCGGCCAAGAGGTACAAGCCGAAGTGGAATGGGAACGATCGAAACCAATGCCGGCGGTTGTGATGCCAGACCCCCGCCAGCAGCAGGATCTCCGGAACCATGACCTTCAGTTCGCCGATGTGCGACACCGGCCGCGGCTTGGTCCACCAGTTCGACTCTTCGAGGTACGAGCCGCCATAGCTAGCTCGTCCTTTCTCGTGAGCCACCGGGTAGAGCTCCCAACGCAGGTGCAGGGGAAGCCGCCAGATCTTCACGGCCCGATGCGCGACCGCCGCCAGGAAAAGCACGACCGCCGCATAGGGAAGCACGACTAGTACCGTACCAAGCATTCAGATTTCCTCCTCTTTGCAGTGTCGCTTTCGCTGCAAGAGTTCCTTCATAGTGGCGCCGGCATCCTGGGCATCGTGTTGTTTGTACAACACCTGCTTGATGTCCTGCGTGCATAGGGATCCAAAGCGGTAAACCACGCATCGGCGGCATTCATTGCCCTGCGGCGTGCAGGCGAGCCCCTTGACCATCCAGCAGGGTCGCGTGCTCTCGTTGTACGCCGGGCAACTCTCGCGCGTGTCCGAGTCGCAGGGGAGCAGATCCCAACACGGCAACAACGCCTGCATCCGACGGATACCCTCGATGTTCAGCCCGAGTTCCTGGATCATGTGTTGGATGTTGCGGATGCGGCTGATGTCCTCGTGCGAGAACAGACGATGCCCTGAGGCCATGCGATGGGCGATTACGAGCCCTTCGTTTTCGTATTTCCGTACATTGGAGACGGAAAGTCCGACCTTGCCGGCCAAGACCCCTATGGAGATAACCGGATCCTCACGGTCGAACTGGGATGAGTCATCTACCATAAACGCTGTCCCAGACGGGCTTTATGGCGGCACACTCATTGCCTACCATATACTATCGCCTAGTATATAACATATCTATATTTTTCGGTCAAGGTATTCGCCGAAGAAACCGAATTCGCGAAGCCCGCCCCCCGAGCGGCGTAGATTCTCTCAACCCGACTGACTAACAGATGCTACGCCGGCATCAGTTCCCATCCGCTGGTTCTGTGGCGGCCGGGTACGCCTCCTGGATCGCAAGCTGAGCATACGCCGTCGCCAGAGTGGGGATCCCCTCCATCCATCGATCAGCATCATTGACCCAGCTTCCATCCTCCTTTTGCACGGATGCGAGCTGCTGAATCAGCTCCTGCCGCCAGTTGTGCTTTAGTCCCCGGTCGTCCTCGATCAGGTCCGCGCCCCACGCCCGGAGTGCCCGGGCGAAGACATGGTAGTAAAAATACAATCCCTCCCGCGTTTGGCGCTCCGGCATGTTCGGGTTGTATTCCAGCGTCCAATAGCGCCGAATCCACTCGAACGCCGCTCGCACGCGCGGGTCATCGCGTTTCAGGCCGGCGTACAGCAGGCTCTTGAATCCCCCGTAGGTCACTGTTCCAAAGCAGCGTAGCTCGCTGCGACCCGCAATCTGCTGATAGCCGGCCTTGCTCTCGCCCATGTTCGCGGGCGTGTAGATGAACCCGCCCTGCGTCGAACCAGCCGCGAACGGCTGAGAATTGGACTCTCCCAGCATCTGACAGCGCTGCACGAAGATCAGGGCCTTCTGATACGCCTGATCGTAAACGTCAGATAAA
>CAZUCH010000125.1:0-5042 GCA_964619045.1 uncultured Planctomycetales bacterium
CGAGAAGACCGCCGCCTGATCATGTCGCATCAACGACATTTGACAATAGCTCGTGGAAGCGGCATCGACGCGTGACGCGCGGTCAACGCGGCGTCAGCCACATCCTGCACGGCCACGGATCATAGCCTAGCCATTTTCCGCCTTCGTGACCGGCTGTGAGAGCGTTATGAGGGACAGCGCGGCTTTTTCAACAGCCCCGCTGTCCCACAGTATCCACAGTATCGACTCATGCGAGCGACAGTTCAGGCCGTAAGTAACGGCAGGAGGGCCGCGGCCAGACTGAGGATCAGGAAGAAGCCGCACATGTCCGTGATGGTCGTAAGGATCGGTCCGGAAGCGAGCGCGGGATCCATGTTGAAACGTCGAAGCAGGAGGGGCACGATGCCTCCGATCGAGACTGCCACGACCGTGTTCGCCGCCATCGCGGCGCCGACAACCAGACCAAGAACGACGTTGCCCTTCCACAGCCACGCGGCGACTGCGATGAGGAGTCCCAGCACGAGCCCGTTGATGACGCCGACGGAGACCTCCTTCAGCCAAACCCGCAGCAGTTCCGCCGGGCGCACTAAGCCAAGCGTCAATTCCCGCATGCTGACGGCTACCGCCTGGTTGCCGGAGCAACCACTCATGTCCGAGATGATCGGGAGGAATACCGCGAGCGCAATCACCGCCGCGAGCGTTTCCTGGTACATCGCTATCACACTCGCGGCTACGATGTTCAGCACGACGTTAATGCTGAGCCACGCCAGGCGCCGTCGAGATCGAAGCAGCAACGGCATTGTTCGAAGCTCTTCGCCGCCGACGATTCCTTGCGACTTGAGATAGTCATTATCGCTCCGATCTGCCAGGGCTTCCTCGACATCCGCGCGGCGTACGACGCCGACCAAGGCCCCGGTGTCGTTAACGACCGGTACGCCGTGGAAGTGATGACGGTCGAAGGTCGCGTGGAGATCGGCCAGTGGCGACATATCAGGCACTGTTTGAGGGTCGCCGATCATCATCGAGCTGGTCGTCTGCGATCGCCGGGCCAACAGCAGGTCGCGAAGGCGCAGAACTCCCACCAACCGGTTTTGTGCGGCCGTTACGTAGGCGTACTGCACATCATAGTCGTGATATGTGTCGGCGTTGGCCTGCATATCCGCCAGCACGTCGGCGACCGTTGAGTCATGCTGGTACGAAAGAAACTCCTTGACCATCAATCCGCCCGCGACGTCGTCCGCGTACTGAACAAGTTCACGGGCGTCGCGCGCCTCCTCTGGCGCCATCTGCTCGAGGATCGCCTCAGCGTCTGCTAGGTCGAGGTCGCCGAGCAGATCAGCTTGCTCATCGCTCGGCAACTCGTCGACAATTGCAGCTGCGGCTCCGGGTTCCAGCCGTTCAATCATCTCAACGGCTTGGGCGTCCGACATCTGCTCAACGAGATCGGCGGCTTCCTCAGGATTAATCGTCGTCAGCAGCAGCGTCTGGTCTTCCTCGCTCAGACGCGACACTGCCAGAGCCGTCTCACCCTCCGGCAACGCGTCCAGGAAAGCCTCCACGTGCTCCGCGTCCGACTCCCCAACAAGCTTCTCAAGCTCTTCCCACGAACGCAGCTCTTCATTGGGAGCCATTGGACGACCTCCTATTCGCAGACGCTGACTGCGCGCGACGCGCACGTCGCCTGGAGCGCCTGCCCTTATTAGTCAGGATTGCCGACGCGTTGCCGAGGGTTGCGGCGTCGGTCCGAACAGGGCTATTAGGGCTATTAGGGACGGCTATTAGGGCTATTAGTAGGGCTATTAGGGACAGCCAACAATTTAGCACCTCTTTCGTTTTCGCTTACCTGGCTTGGGCCTCGCTTTTCGCGGGCGGTCGGTGTGGCCCGCGCGCCAGAACCGCCGCCGGCGGAAGCGTCCACGACTCGACGTACGTGCGCCGTACTGATCGTAACCATACCGCTCGACTCGCTTCGCCGCGATCGCCGGCGGCGAGCCATCGTTTTCGGGTTGCCGGAGACGGTCACTGGTACATGTGGCGTGATCAATGCGGCGTCAGCCACATCTTGCACGGCCACGGGTCCTTACCTACCCAACTCCCGTCTTCGTGACCGGCTGTGAGCGACCAGTGTTCATCTTCGCAGAGGAGCGCTAGCTCGCGACCGTCGGCGAAATACGGATCGATCGGCACGGCCGGCAGATACTCCGGCATGAGGTCGGCGAGCAACGTCGGGTTCACGCCATGGTCGATTTCGTACAGCCGCAGCGCCAGCCGTGTCGCCATGATGCGACGCCAGGCGATGGTCCATATGCACGGCTCGTTTCCAGGCGCCGATTGACAGAAACGCACTAGCAGGCGGGCTTCGGGTTCGTTGGTGACCTGCTGCCGAAGGTCAGCGAGCAGTTTGCATTCCCGCGGCGGCTCTTTGACCGCCGGAACGCCGACGTGGCTCGCAAGAGGCTCATCGAACATGCTGATGGCACTCTCGTACTCTTCCAGCAGACGTACGATGTCCAGGAGTGTGGCGGGCCGCAGCAGGATTCGCTCCAGCACAGGTCCAGGCGCGTTTGCGTACCACGACTCGCCACACCAGTATTCCAGCGAGCGAGCTCGCCGTAGCCACATGGACCACAGGTGCCGTTGGCGGAGACCCTCATCCAGCAGGCCAGCGATCAGGGCCGAAACATCCGCCCGCCGCGCGGCGCCGGAAGGATCGCCTCGCTCGTCGGCAACGTGCAGATTCGGTGCGACACGGGAGACAGCTCTCCACATCCCGTCGATCGTGTACTCGGCTGCCAACAACCCCAGGGGCGTGGGGGCCGTCTCCACGACCTCGGCGTAGTACAAGGCATCGCGCAGGCATTCGACGGCTTCGACATCATCCCCGACGTAGTGGTGATACGAAGCGACATCGGCCAAAAAGCTGCCGAAAGCGAAGGCTGATGAGGCGGGGTCGCTGAAGGCGACTTCGAGCCTCTGGAACATCGCAGGCTCGCGCGCGTTGTACAGCCCGGCAGAGAGGTCGATGTCCCAGTCCACTCCATGCCTGGCACGTGCCGCTCGTGCCAGTCGCAAAGCCTGCTCGTTCTTCTCAACGCTCAGTTGGGCGGCTTCGAGTACTTCGGCGATGTTCGCTGAAGCCGCATCAGTGTCTATGAGCAGGACATCCCAGGCCTGCCGAGATTCCCACACGGCTTCGGTCAGGTAGTAGACCGCGTTGTCTTCGTCGGGGATGCTGGGGGACGGGGGGAAGTCCTCGGGCAGTAGCGGCTCGCCTCGGGCGCGGATTTCGGCGATCTTGGCGTCCAGACGCCGTTGTGCTTCGTAGCTCCACCAGCAGCGCATCGCCGGCACGAGGAGCACGATCGCCGTGGCCGTCAGCAGGATGCGCTTCAGCCATCGGTAGCGGGGGGGGAAGGGGGTGTCTTCGCCGTGCGGCTGAGCGGCGGCCGCGCGCGAGCTGTCAGGATGTGCTGGCGGGTGTTGCATACTTCGCCGCGGCTGGCGGTTTGGGGCCTAGTGATCTGTCCCGGGGGCCTGGCCTTGTGCCACTGCTCTTGAGCAGTGCGTTCCGTTACTGGGTATCGCAGGGCACTGCTCGAGAGCAGTGGCACCCAGCGTGTTGCATCCTTCGCGGCGGCCAACCGCTTGCGGGCCTAGCGTCGTTTCCGGCGTCTCTTTCGTTCGGTTGGGCGGGGCTTGTACTTGGTTGAGCCCTTGGCGGCCTTGGGTATGTTGCCGTCCATCGCACCGAGCTTGCCGAGTTGGCGCATCATCTTGAGCCGGCCGCCGAGGCCTTCGCCGGCCATGGCCTTCATGATGCCGCGCATCTGGGTGAACTGCTTGACGAGCGCGCTGACGTCCTGCGGTTCGCTACCAGAGCCGCGGGCGATACGCCGGCGGCGCGAGGCCTCGATGCACTCAGGATTCTGGCGTTCCTTGGCGGTCATCGACCGAATGATGCCCTTGAAGCGCTCCATGTCCTCCTCGGGCATGTCTATGTCTTTCATGGCGCCGCCGAGGCCGGGGATCATCTTGAGGATGGACTTCATCGAGCCCATTTTCTTCATTTGCTCGAGCTGTTTGAGAAAATCGTCGAGGCCCATTGAGCCCTTGGCCATCTTCTCCTGGGTCTTGGCCATCTCCTTGGCGTCGAACGCTTCCTGAGCTTTCTCGACCAGTGAGACGACGTCTCCCATGCCGAGGATTCGGCTGGCGATGCGTTCGGGATGGAATTCCTCGAGCGCGTCGAGTTTTTCGCCGACGCCGACGAACTTGATCGGCTTGCCGGTGATCTGTTTGACCGACAATGCGGCGCCGCCGCGGGTGTCGGAGTCGAATTTGGTGAGGATCGCCCCGTCGAGTTCGAGGCGTTCGTCAAAGGCCTTGGCGGTGTTTACGGCGTCCTGGCCGGTCATGGCGTCGATGATGAGGTAGATCTGGTGGGGCGAGGTCGCATTCGCGATCTGCGAGATCTCGGTCATCAGATCGTCATCGATGGCCAATCGGCCGGCGGTGTCGAGGATCACGACGTCGCGATCCTGCTTGCGGGCGGCCTTGACGGCGTCGCGGCAGACCTTGACGGGGCTCTTCTGTTCGCGATCGGCGTGGACCGGGACGCCGAGCTGCTCGCCGAGGACTTCGAGCTGGTCGATGGCGGCTGGGCGTTTGAGGTCGGCGGCAACGAGGAGTGGCTTCTTGCCGCGCTGCATGCAATAGCGGGCCAGCTTGGCGCAGGTTGTCGTCTTGCCGGAGCCCTGTAGGCCGGCCATGAGTATGACGGTGGGGGGCTTGGAGACGAAGGGGATGCGCGTCTCGACCGGCCCCATGAGGCCGACCAGCTCGTCGTAGACGACCTTGACGATGACCTGCTCTGGCCGAAGAGTGCCGACGACGTCCATGCCGAGGGCTTTTTCGAGGCAGTCGTCGCAGAACTTGCGCGCTACCTGGACGTGGACATCGGCTTCGAGCAACGCGGTGCGAATCTCCCGCATGGCGTCGCGTACGTTATCCTCGCTGATCTTCCCGCGGCCACGCAGGCTCTGGAAGACAGCGCCGAGTTTGTC
>CAZUCH010000125.1:5142-8093 GCA_964619045.1 uncultured Planctomycetales bacterium
CCTCGCTGATCTTCCCGCGGCCACGCAGGCTCTGGAAGACAGCGCCGAGTTTGTCGCTTAGTGCATCGAACATTCAGACTAGTCTAGCGGGTGGCGGGCCGGGGATAAAGTCGCCGGGTTGGCGGCGGCTGTGTGGGGACGTGGGGAGGCGGGCACGATGGCCCGGCCCGGCAGCGGTGGATGATCGCACGAGAGACTGGGTGTCGTGGAGTGGCGTGGAGTGGTAGAGTGCCTTTCGTGGACCGCGCTGGCAGGGGAGAGCCGGTGGCGGCGATGTTTTGCGTCCGAGGAGAGCGCGTTGTACCTACGTTCGTTCAAGGACAGCCCCGAGTTGCTCGACAAGGTCATCAGCTTGGTCGCCGATGTATTCTCCGGAATGGATGCCCTGGGCGTAGCCGAGGCGCTGGGGCTGGACTGGGCGGGGGTGTCGACGCCGTTCGTTAAGGTCGATGGAGGGCGGGTCGTCAGCCATGTCGGCGTGCTGTCCGTGCCGATGGTCATCGAGGGCCGGGAAGTCGCGGCGGCGGGCGTTCATGCGGTATGCACTCATCCGGATCACCGTCGGCGGGGGCACTATCACGCCGTCATGGGCGAGGCGATGAAGTGGTGCGCCGAGCGTTTTGAGACGGCGCTGCTCTTCACCGATCAGCCGGAGCTGTACGAGCCGTTCGGGTTTCGCGTGATTCGCGAGAGCTGCTTCGTGCCGGCCAAGGCGGCACCGGGCGATTCGGGCGGGCTGTCAGGGTTGCGCAAGCTCGATTGGTCCTGTGGCGACGACGTGGCGCTGCTTCGGCGAATCGCGTGCAAGCGTTCGCCTGTATCGCGGGTGCTGGGCGTGGCGAGCGAACCGTCGTTGTTCGCGGTCAACGCCGCCCGGCTTCCGATGTGGTATTCTCGTGAGCTGGACGCGGTTGTTTCGTTGAGTGAGGTGGGGGACGTCATTCGGGTCTACGATGTGGCCGCGAGCACTGTGCCGAGTTGGGAGGAACTGGCGTGGCAGCTTCCGGCGGGGGCCGAGCGTGTCGAACTGTGCTTCTGTCCCGACGGGCTGGGACTTGAAGGTCTGGCGACGCCGGCGGTCTGCCCGTGCGAGGACTACTTCATGGCGCGCGGTCCGTTCGGCGACGACTCGCGGCCGAGGATGTTTCCTCGGACGGCGGAGTTCTGAATTCGATCTAAGTGGGAGATCTCGGATGAGGCCTCAACCGATTCGCAAGGTACAGTTGGTTCTTCCGCCGCCGAGACGGCCGGACACGAGCGTTGTGAAGTTCGCTCGGTGGCCGCAACCGCTGGCGATCATTTCCATCGGGACGTATCTGCGACAACACAACCCGGACGTCGAAATCGAGATACTCGACGCCAACAACTTGCTCACGTTGGAGCAGACGCTTGAGCGGCTGGACGCTGACGTGGTCGGCGTATCGACGACCGCCGCGGGTTATGAGAACGCCGTGGAGATTGCCGGCGTCGCCAAGCGGCGTGGGGCGGCGGTTGTACTCGGCGGGGCGGCGGCGACCGCATTGCCGCGCGAGATTCTCACATATCACGACGCGGTCGACGCGGTGGTCCGCTACGACGGGGAGATTGCATTCTCCAAGTATGTCGCCGGGGACGCGCCGGAGTCGATCGAGAACCTCGTTTATCGCGCGGGGGGCGAGATCAGGGAGAATCCCGTCAAGCTGCTCGATCTCAACGAACTGCCGATCCCGGATCGCGACCTGGTCGATATGGAAGCGTATTTCCTCAACAGCCAGGACAGCGAGTATCCGATCTGCGAGCCGTTCAAGCGGCCCATGAACATCTGTTCCCAGAAGGGCTGTATCTGGCGGAGCGAGCCCGAGGGCGGGTGCGTCTTCTGTTCCATTCCGTACAATGAGCTTCGTGCCCGGGCGCCCAGTCTCGTGTGGGAAGAGATTCGGTCGCTGATCGACCGCCACGGGGCCGACTTCATCTGGGATCCGTCGGACAATCTGGTCGGCGACATCGAGTGGTTCAGACGCTTCTGTGCCGCCAAGCCGGCGGAGCTGAACATCCACTTCACCAACTATGTGGACGCCAAGGCCATCGACGAGGAGACGGCTGAGTTGCTCGCGCGAGCGGGTTGTTGCAGTGTGTTCGTCGGCATGGAAGCCGGCGACCCGGCGATGCTCGAAAGCATGAACAAACGGTCGACCGTGCGGGACAATCTCAACGCCATGAAGATACTGCAATCGCACCGCATCGGCGTCATTGTGGGCGTGGTCGTCGGCGTGCCGGGGGAAACGAAGGCTAGCCTGATGAGAACCCTGGAATTTCTCAAACGCATCTCGGAGTTCGATAATTTCGACCGGATCGAATGGGGCAGCCTGATTCCGTTTCCCGGCTCGCGCGCCTGCCAGATGCTGCGGGAGCATCCTGATCTTCGGGACAAGTACAGGCGTTTCGGCGACGAGAACTATACGCGTGACCTGATGAGCATGACCCAAGACTGGTATCGCTATTTCTGCGAGATCAGCTTCGACGACATCCAGGCGTTGCTGGGAGAGGTCGTTCGCGCGGGATTGGCGCCCTATGAGATGACCGCCTACCAGAGACGCTCGTGGTCGGGCACGCCGAGCCGCGTGTTCTTGGATGCGCGGTAGTCTCGGATTGGGCTGCGAGGATGTAAGCGCTCGAGTTTCAGACAAGGAGATAGGCACATGTCCAGCACATCGTTTCCGGCACTGATCACGAGCTTACCGGAGGCTGACATCCCGTTCGCGGGGATCCGCGGGTGGATTCTCCAGAGTGACGATCGGCAGGCCGTTTTCATGGACATCGAGGCTATCGGCGAGGTTCCGCCGCACAGCCACGGTGAGCAGTGGGGCACCGTAATCGATGGCGAGATTGAACTCACGATAGACGGCCGCAGGCGGCGTATGACGGGCGGCGAGACATACCATATTCCGGCGGGCGTTGTTCACAGCGCACGG
>CAZUCH010000126.1:0-8035 GCA_964619045.1 uncultured Planctomycetales bacterium
CGGCTGGTTAGGTTTGGCCGACTCGATGATCATAGGCCTTGGGCGAATTGGGTTTTTACCAGGGTTACGTAGAAGGGGCTGGTCTTTAGTAGGTCTTCATGACGGCCTAGGCCTACTATGCGGCCCGCATCCAATACGACCGTCGTGTCCGCCCGGGCGATTGTGCTGAAACGGTGGGCGATGATGAATGTCGTGCGGTTGCGTGTCACGTCCTCTAGCGCCTCCGTAATCTTCAGTTCGCTCTCGCTGTCCACCTGACTCGTGGCTTCATCCAGGATCAGAATCGGCGGGTCACGGAGAATCGCGCGGGCTAGTACGATCCGTTGGCGCTGGCCGCCGGAGAGCGTGCGGGCGTTGATTTGGGCGTCGTAGCCGGTAGTGGTCTGGCCGTCCAGTTCGACGCGCAGGTCCGTGACGAACTCCTCGACATGGGCCAGCCGAGCGGCGCGGCGGATATCCTCGTCGGCTACGTCGTCGGCACCGTAGGCGATGTTGTCGCGGACGGTGTCGGAGAAGATTACGGCCTCTTGGGTCACGAGCCCGATCTGCTCACGGAGCGACTTGAGCGGGACCGTTGCGATGTCGCGACCGTCGATGAGCAGCTTGCCGCCGGTGGGCTCGAAGAAGCGCAGCAGGAGCGACATGAGCGTGGTCTTGCCGGAGCCGTTGGAGCCGACGAGCGCGATGACCTGTCCCTTGGCGACCTTGAGGTTGATGTCGCTGAGAACGTCGCGGTCGGGGTTGGAGCGGTAGGCGAAGGAGACGTTGCGGAACTCGATTTCGCTGGCCAGCCGCGGCAGGTTGCCATCGGCGGCGGTTTGGGCGTGTTCCTCGGTCCGGACGTCCATCAGCTCGAACAGGCGGAGAGCTGAAGCGTCGGCGGCTTGGAGGCGGTTGTTCACGTTGGCCATCTTACGGAGCGGGTCGAAGATTCCACCGAGGCAGATGACGGCGCCAAAGAAGAGTTGAGGTTCGAGCTGCTGGTTGAAGACGCGGGCGCCGCCGTAGAGGATGAAACCGGAGATTGCGAGCGAGGCGAGTGTTTCGAGCACGGGTTTGCTGGCGGCGTCGACGACTTCGATGTGGGTCTGGGCCTTGGTTAGCTCGCGGTCCTCGTTTTCGAAGCGGCGGCTCTCCGCGGCCTGCATGTTGCAGGCTTTGACGACGCGGATGCCGGTGAGCCGTTCGCCGAGGTGATCGAGCAGGCGGCCCCACGAGAGTGAGGCGCGTCGTTGGGCTCGCTTCACCAGTCGGCCGAAGGTGCGGATTGCGAGAACGCCGATGGGTAGTCCGAGGCCGGCGATGAGCAGCATTTTCCAGTCGATGAGGAGTGTGAGTGATAGGACGCCGATGGCTTTGAGGGGTTCGCGGACGACCTTTCCGAAGAGTGTCGAGATACCGACCTCGACCTTGCTGATGTCGGTGGCGAAGCGGGCCTGCGTGTCGCCGGGTGGCTGGTTGCTGTGCCATTGGACGGGCAGGCGCAGGGTGTGGTCGGCGAGGGTGGTGCGGATGTCGTGCATGGTTCGCTGGACTGCGGTCGCGATCATACCCTCGTTGATGAAGCGGCAGATTCCGCCGAGGAGGGAGATTGCGACGACGACGGCCATCATGACGAGCAGTGTGCGGAAGCGGTCGTCGGCCGTGCGGCCGGCGGGCAGGGCCTGAGCGGCGCCTCGTGCGGCGTTCCACCACCAGCGATGCGGTCTGAGCGTGAGCGTGAGCGTCCGGGTGGTGCCGTCGGGAGCCCGGATTCGGACGTCGGACAGCTCGGTGCCGGGGTGGCCGGCGATCCGGCGGGCGAGGTCGTATGATCCGAGAAGCTGGTCGCCGAGGCCGGTGATGCGGTCCTGAGGCTTGATCTGCCCGATGGCGGGGGAGTTGTCGCGGACGAAGTTCAGGAGCAGGCCGGCGGGGTCGTCCGGCAAGTCGGGGGCGATCGTAACTCCTAGCCGGCGCTGGGTTTCGGAACGTTGGAGCCAATCGACGAGGGTTTCATGTTCGGCGAATATGATCTTCAATACTGGTACGATCGATGAGATGCTGAAGGTGTAGAAGACGCTGACGCCGACGGCGGCGATTAGTCCGATAATGAGCGGGCGGCAGTGTGGCTTGAGAAAGCGCAGCGTGCGGCGGAAGTTGGGCAGTCGATCTTGATGGGAAGCGTCAGATGCCATTGGCGGATATCATAGCGGCCTTTGACGCCGACGTGCAGCATGTGCGCGGGACGAATAGCGGATGGCCTGATGGCGGTCTGGAGCACGCGGCTGTTGGCGTGTGTCTGGGCACTGCTCAAGAGCAGTGGCACCCGGCCTTGAAGGCGTTGGGCGGCAGTTTAGGACCGCTGGTTCTGTTGGGAGAGTTACGTGAAGCGTGAGATCAACTTGTCGTCGCAGGATATAACCGAAGCCGAGATTTCCGCTGCGGTGGCGGTTCTGCGTTCCAACCGCCTGAGTCTGGGGCCGAAGTTGACGGAGTTCGAGGACGTGTTCCAGACGCGGCTGGGTGTGAAGCACGCGGTGGCGTGTAGCAGCGGGACGGCGGGGCTGCACCTGTGCTGGCACGCGCTGGGGATCGGCCCGGGCGACGAGGTCATCACGACGCCGTTCTCGTTTATAGCGTCGAGCAACACCATCATGTTCGATGGTGGGCGGCCGGTGTTCGTGGATATTGACCCGGCGACGTGGCAGATTGACGCAAATCGGATAGAGGCGGCGATTACGCCACGGACGAAGGCGATCCTGCCGGTGGATGTTTTTGGGTCGGTTCCTGAGATGGATGCGATTCTGGAGATTGCCGGGCGGCACGGTCTGCGGGTGCTGGAGGATTCGTGCGAGGCGCTGGGGGCGTCGTACCGTGGGCGGCCGGCTGGATCGCTGGGAGAGGCGGGGGTCTTTGCGTTTTATCCGAACAAGCAGATCACGACCGGCGAGGGCGGGATGGTCGTCACGGACGACGACGAGCTGGCATTCAAAGTGCGTTCGTTGTGCAACCAGGGTCGTGATCCGGGGGCCGGCTGGCTGGCGCACGCCCGGCTGGGCTTCAACTACCGGATGTGTGACATTCAGGCGGCGATCGGAGTCGAGCAGATGCGGCGGCTCGATGAGATTGTGGCGAAGCGCGAGCGTGTGGCTCAGATGTACCGCGAGCGGCTGGTCGACGAACCGCGGGTGACGATGCAGCGTGTGCCGGACGAGGTGAGTATCAGCTGGTTCGTGTTCGTGGTGCGGCTGAGTGATGACTACACGCAGCAGCAGCGGGATGCGATTCTGGCGGGTCTTCGTGAGCAGGGGATTGGGTGCAATGACTATTTTACGCCGATCCACCTGCAGCCGTTCTATCGTGAGGAGTTGGGTTTTGGGCCGGGAGACTATCCGCTGACTGAAGCGTTGTCGGCGCGAACCATCGCGTTGCCTTTTCACAATCATCTGACGGCAGATGATGTTGATTACGTGGTGGAGCGGCTTAGGGGGTTGCTGTAGGTTGGTGGTGGCTGACTGGTTTCGAACCAGTCCCGCAGAGGTGTGGGGCTTGGCTTCTGCTGGACAAGGGTGCTCCGTATCGATTCCAATACACTCGGCGCGGAATGTTCCGCGTGCCGAGTGAGACAGTGGAGACGGTAGCAGACGCATAACGACCAGGAAGAACCGTGGCCTCCGAACAACTCATCAGACTGACCCAGATGACGACGGCCGCCGGGTGAGCGGCCAAGATGGCGCCTGAGGCGCTGGCGCAGGTTCTGCGTCCTCTGGAAAGCATGTTCCCGCCCGAGCGTTTTCCCCAGCTCCTGGTCGGGCTGGGGGAGTTGCGCGACGACGCCGCTGTCTACCAGGTCAGCGCCGACACGGCCCTGATAGTGACGCTGGATTTCTTCCCCCCGGTCGTGGATGACCCGTTCCAGTATGGTGCCATCGCCGCGACCAACGCACTTAGCGACGTATACGCGATGGGTGGCCGCGTGGCTCTGGCGTTGAACATCTGCTGCTTGTCCGGCTGCCTGCCGCCGGAGGTCATCACCGAGATACTCCGCGGCGGGGCGGAAAAGGTGGCCGAGGCCGGCGGCGTTCTGGTCGGCGGCCACTCGGTCGATGACAAAGAGCCCAAGTATGGCCTGGCCGCGATCGGCTTCGTACACCCCGACCACATCCTGACCAAGGGCGGCGCCCAGCCCGGCGACGCGCTCGTTCTCACCAAGCCGCTCGGCGTGGGCATGGTCACAACCGTGCTGAAGGCCGGCCGCGCCCAACCCGAGCATATCGATGCCGCCGTCACCTCGATGCTTAAGCTCAACAAGACCGCCTCGGAGCTGTTCCAGAAGGTCGGCGTACATGCCTGCACCGATGTGACGGGTTTCGCCCTCGTTGGTCATTCCTGCGAGATGGCCGAGCGGGGTGGCGTCGTTCTGCGGTATGACGTGAGTAAGCTGCCGTTTCTGCCAGGCGCCGAGCAGTACGCCGACATGTGGCTTTTCCCCGGCGGCACGGCCAACAACAAGAGTGCCTTCGCGCAGCGTCTGCACATGGCTGCCGGTGTGCCGGAGGAGATCCAGCAATTGCTTCTCACGCCCGAGACCTCGGGCGGCCTGCTTGCGGCGGTGGCTCCGGACTGCCTGGACGAGCTGAGACGGGCCTTTGACGGCGCCGGCGAGCCGCTGTGGGTGGTGGGTGAGGTTCTGGGGGCGCAGCCGGGGCGTTTTGTCGAAATGTGTCCGTGATGCCGGCGATTTGAGCGTTGCGGCGTCGTTTGGTGCATGAACTCGCATTCGCGGGGCCGATAACTAATTCCGTGCTTGAGTCAGCCACGCCAAAACGGTATACAGGAAGTAATCGCGATAGTATTGACCCGCGCACGCCGGCGTGGCGGCTTGGTGCTATTTGTGCGTGATCTGGTAGGAGCAGGGACATGCGGCGTTGCAGTTTGATGATTGGCGTGCTGGGGCTGATCGGCGGGATGTTGTCGATTGGGATGAGCGCGGCCCTGGCCCAATGCGATCCGGTTGAGCTGGACAAGCTGATTGCCTACGACGGCGGTGAGAGCGATCTCTACGGCCCGTCGGTGGCGATTGACGGCGACGTCGCCGTGGTCGGCGTGTGGGTGGACGACGAGATGGGCCTCAACAACGGGGCGGCGTATGTATTCCGGCACGTTGATAACGTTTGGATTCAAGAGCAGAAGCTGCTCCCGCCCAGCCAAGGGCATTTCGGCTACATGGGCCGATCGGTGAGCGTTGATAGTGACGTGATCGCCGTCGGACGCCCTGGCGAGGGTGACCAGGGCTCGGTCATGATCTTCCGGCACGACGGCGCGAGTTGGGTCTTCGAGGCTCAACTGACCTCCAGCGACGGCGACCAGCGCGACGGCTTCGGTTGCGATGTGGCGCTCGACGGCGACCGACTGGCGATCGGCTGCTGGTGGGACGACGACCTCGGTTTCGACTCGGGCGCCGCCTACGTCTTCGAGTACTCCGAAGGTGGGTGGTCGCAAGAGCACAAGTTGTTGGCCGCTGACGGCGAAGCGTTCGATTGGTTCGGCCAGACGGTAGCCCTGTCCGGCGACACGATCATCGTCGGCAGCCCCTACGATGCCGACGCGGGCCACAAGACCGGCGCGGCCTACGTTTTCACCTATGCTGATGAGGTCTGGTCCCAGGAGGCCAAGCTGGTGCCCACCGACGCAACCGCCGGCAACGAGTTCGGAATGGACGCCGCCCTAGACGGCGATGTCGCGATCGTCGGCGGTTGGCTAGACGACGATAACGGCCCTAACGCCGGGGCGGCCTACGTCTTTCGCCGCGGCGGCGGGGAATGGACGGAGGAGTGGAAACTGACGGCCTCCGACGGAGCCGAGAATGACAACTTCGGCTATGCGGTGACTCTGGACGGCGATTACATCGTCGTCGGCGCGCTGCTCGATGATGACAATGGCACCAGCTCCGGATCAGCGTATGCCTACCACTTCGACGGCGTGGCGTGGAACGAAGAACTGAAGCTGCTGGCGTCGGACGGCGCACAACTCGATTACTTCGGCTGTCGGGTCGCCCTGAGCGGGTCCACCGCGGCCATCGGCGCCTGGAGCGTCACCGACCAGGATATCACCTGCAACGTCGGCTATCTCCTCGGCGGCCTGTCGGACTGCAACGATAACGACGTGCTGGACGCCTGCGATATCACGTCCGGCTCCAGCTTGGACATGAACAACGACGGCATTCCCGATGAGTGCGTCTTGCTGATGGGCGACCTGAACTGTGACGGCGCTATCGACTTCGATGACATTGACGCGTTCGTCCTGGCCCTGGTCGATGCACCCGCCTATGCCGAGGTGCACCCGCAGTGCAACATGCTGCGCGGAGACTTCGACAACGACGGCGACGTGGACGTGGACGACGTCAACCCCTTCGTCGATCGACTCATGACCCGCTGAGGCGGGGGATCGAGGATCGAGGATCGAGGATTGAGGATTGAGTGGGCCGCACCGGGGGGTTGACGTAATTCCTCCAATGCCGGCAGCACTCCACTGGCGCGCAGTGCCGGCGGGAGTTCACCCAATGTCGTCAGTACAAACGTCGTGCTGTTGACGTTGTTCAGCGAGCCGTGCGTGCTGGCGACGCGTCCCAGCATCGTGTTGAAGAACTTCGAGCCGTGACAGGCCCCGTCGCGAAGGTTGACGATCAGGTCCGCCGGGTGGTCGACCAAGCCGTGAAAGGCTCGCCAGAGCCGTGCCACGGGGTCGGGGTACTTGTGCATGACCGTCGCGCTGAACAGTGCATCCGCATCGATCGCGCCATCGGGCGCAACCAGTCCAGCCTCGCGCAGATCGGCCAGGATCGGCTCCAGGCCGAGCGGATCGCCGGCGTGCGTGTCGTATGACAGCTCGCCAGCCAGCTCCCGGATGACGGCCTCGCCGGCCCGGTCGCGGACGACGAGCGTTTCGCCTACCGGGTAGCATGCGAATTCCACGTCCGGGTGGCGGAGAAGACATTCGGCCACGGCGGCCGGATCGTCGGTGAACATGGCGGCGTATGTCACGAGGCCGTAGGACATGATCGCGACGTCGCGCGGACCGTCGAGCGATTTGCGCACGCGAAAGCCGTTCTCGGTCAGGAGCTTGCGGAACGACACCCGTCGATTCTCGGTCAGATTGTGGCCGTGATCGGCGGTAACCGTGATCTTGACGCGGCCACGGCGCTCATGGACGATCTGCTCGCAGAGCCGATCGACTGTGCGGAGGTACTCTTCGATCGCGGGCCGGCCGCCGCGCGTTCCGAGGCCGGCGGTGCCGACCGAGTAGACGTAGGCCTGCCCCGAGTCGCGCTCGTGCAGCGTGCGGACAAACCCGGCCATCTCGTGATTGAAGACCACGCCCGGATTGAGGTACACGAGGATGTCCCACAGTGTCGAGCAGCGGTAGTCCATCAGCGGCAGCCACGGCGAGTTGGCGCCGCTCAGATAGACCTGGTTGCCGTTGCTGAAGCGGTTGGCGGCGCGGTCGAAGTAGTTCGCTTCATAGGCCACGCATGGGCGAGTGTGCAGCAGATCGGCCAGTGCCAGGTCGGTCATGCCCGGGTAGCAGCACACCACCCGCGATGGCGGATGAAACAGGCGGAAGTGCCCGTCGGCGTACATCTGGTCAACCACCTCGAACGGTACGCCGTCCAGGATGATCACGAAATGCGGACAGTCGGCGGCGGCGATCTCGTCGAGTTCGACGCACTGTCCGGGGTCGCCCCTGTCGTCCACGTAAGCGATTGCCGTCTTGCGGCCCTCGGGGTGTTGGTATTGCCAGTAGTCGGGGTGGCCGTCATCGTTGGTATCGAATGACAGCACCGTCTGCCCGTCTTCGATATGCGTCTCCACAGTAGCCCGAAAGTGCGGCTCGGACGCACAGCCCACGCACAGCCACCCGGCAGCGAGGTAGATCGCGGAGCAGAGGATGCTCCTGCGTAGTGCGAAACTCATACGGCTCATCTCCTGTCCCCGGTCTCACAAAGAGGGTATCCAGTCTGATGGCGATTGCTGGCGCCAGTACTCAATCCCGG
>CAZUCH010000127.1:0-6488 GCA_964619045.1 uncultured Planctomycetales bacterium
GAATCCCCGATCCTCAACCTTGGCCAATCACCGGCGGGACGCCGATGCTCCCCGCCATTCACCGGCGGGACGCGTCGCCAGGGGACAAGGCCGACGGCTGGTCAAGCCGTCGGCCTCCACTGGCGTTTACACTCCCCGATGCCCCGGGGAGCGTGTGGCCCCTTCGCTTACTGTCTACGCCGGCCCTCCTACGGGCACCGGCTGGTGTGTGACGGGTTGGTTTTTGCGACGCCGGCGGCGTTTCTTGACAATGCCCAGACGGGGAGCCTGGGGCACCCGCGGCCCGAGTTCGTTGGCCATCTCCAGCACGCCGTTCAGCGGCTCGCAGAACGCGTCGGCCCCGATCTCCAGCCAAAGACCGTCGGCCCGGTTGAAGATGCCGCCGGTGACCAGGACGTTCATTGTGGGGCACACACCGATGTCGCGGATGCGCTCGATCAAGGCCCGTGTGTTCGGGACGGCCTCGGGCTCGGCTCCGAAGATGAGCAGCACCTCGGGCCGTAGTCGGCCGACCATGCTGAGGATCTCGTCATCCGGCACTCCCCCGCCCAGGAAGTAGACTTCCCAGCCGTCCGCCTGGAACAGATCCCCAACCATCTGAGCCCCCAGCTCATCTTGCGGGCCGTCGGCACAAGCGATCAGTGTTCGCTTGCCGTTGGGAGGTGAGATCGCGAGATGGGCCTGCAACTGGTCGGCGATGGTCCGGTTGATCCGGCAGGCCATGTGCTCGATGGCCGTGTTAATACGATCATCCCGGTAGAGCCGGTCTACCTGCGACATCGCCGGCCAGACCGCCTCACAAATCAGCGCTTTGGCCGACTTGCCCGCCCCGAGGGCTGCGTTGACCAGCTCGAAACACTCGGCTCGGCGACCAGCCAGCAACGGCTGCATGAATCGAATCAGGAACGGCTCAGGCATGGAGCGCGCCTCCGCAACAGGCCTGCTGCTCGCAGCATCCACGCGCGGTCCCTTCCGGAACCTCGGCAGGCTTCACAAACGCACCCGCCGCATCCATGCCGACGGTATCAAATCCTGGAAATGGAGACGATTGAGATCATGCGTCCAGCACCCAATCGCCTCGCTGTTCGTCCATTGCTATCGGGGAGCACACGCGGCTCGCTTAAGGGCCGGTCACGAGGGCCATCCCGCGCCTCGGGCGGGGTATCGGACGCTACGCCCCGGAGCCCATCACCCGGTCGGGCCGGATGATCCGCGAAGCCCACATTTCTCGGAACCTGGAGCCCACGCGGCAACCTCACCCACGCGAGAAACATCCCGCGACGGGATTATGCCCGGCGTAGTTGCTGCGCGTCACCCACACCGTGCCTCCAGCCCCCGCCGGCGGCGGAGTGCGGCCACGCGGGTTGACACGGACACCCCAGGGCTTAACGTACCCTATCCGCCGGCGTCGCTGCCGATAATGTGGCACTGCCCGGCGCGTGCGCCGCCTGTGCCCCGTGGCCTGCCGGCGTTTTGTCGGCCGATCGGCCTGTGACTTGCGTCAGGAGAACCACTACCATGCGTACGAAACTGCTTCGTTACAAGAAGATGTACGTCGCACTCTGCAGCGGCGGCATTTCACTGGGACTCTTGCAGGGCTTCGAGCTGCTCAACTTCGCGAGCATCTTCGCCGGTTGGCTGGCCCAGCTTCTCAGCGCATTGATCACGCTTCTGTTCGGCGGCGAACTGCCCGGCACCACGGCCTGATGAGCCCGGCCCCCCAGGCGGCGACAATCGAATAGCACCTGCATCGTTGCACCCCCGGCAACCTCGGGGGGAATCACAGCAATCACCGGAGAAGGACATGGACATACCCGGAGCAACCGGCGCGATGGACCCAGAGGCCATGGAGAAGGCCGAGAAGCAGCAAGAACAACTCCTCGAGGAACTCAAGAAGGAGGTCAAGGCCGACCTCAAGGACATTGGCGTGCTGCGCAAAGAGCTGCACATCACCGTCCCCGCCAAGGTCATCGCCGACCATATGGAGCATAACTACGACGAACTCGTGCATGACGCCTTCGTGCCCGGCTTCCGAAAGGGACATGCTCCCCGACAACTGATCGAAAAACGCTTCGGCAGCGAGGTCCGAGAATCACTCACCTCCTCCATCGTCGGACAGTCCTACTTCGCCGTCGTCGAGAACGAGGAGCTAGATGTCCTCGGCGACCCATTCTTCAGCATCACCGCCGGCGACGGCGTGAAGCTGATGGACATTGGCGAGGCGCTCCAACACTTCAAGTTGCCCGAATCCGGCGATTTCGACTACTGCTGCGAGGTCGAACTCAAACCGCAGTTCGATCTGCCGGAACTCAAGGGCATCGAGATCAAGGCGCCCGACATCCAGATCACCGACGAGATGATCGACGACCAGATGCTCCGCCGACGCAAGATCCGCGGCCGGCTGGAACCCGTGGAGGACGCCCCCGCCGACAAGGGCGATCAGCTCATCACCGAGGTCATCTTGACCGTCGACGGTCAGGAAATAAGCCGCGAGGACAATGTCTCGGTCAGCGTGCGACCCACCCGGCTCGACGGCATCGCACTTATGACGCTCGACGAAACGCTCGTTGGGGTGAAACCCGGCGAATCGCGCACGGTCGAATGCACCGTGCCCGACGACTACGAGCGAACTGACCTGCGCGGCAAGACCGGTCAATTCGAGTTCAAAGTCCATGAACTCAAGCGACTCGTGCCTGAGGCCGTGCCAGACTTCCTCAAGTCCTGGGGCTTCGATAGCGAGAAAGAGGCCCGCGCGCACTTCCAGGAAGAGATGACCGCCGAACGCGACCAGCTCATGGGGCGTGCCAAGCGAGCCCAGATCGAGGATTACCTGCTGCAGAACATCAAGATAGAGCTGCCCGAGGGCTTCTCGGCGCGGCAAACCGACCGAGCGGTGGTCCGCAAGGTCGTCGATCTCCAGCAGCGCGGCGTTCCGGAGTCCGATATCGAGGCCCAGATCGACCAGTTGCGCACCAGCGCGACCGGCGAGGTGGCCAGCGAGCTACGGCTGGGGTTCATTCTCGACAAGATCGCGGCCGAGCTCGAAGTCGAGGTGACCGACGAAGAGGTCAACACCGAAATCGCCAGCATGGCCCAGCTCTACAACCAGCGCTTCGACCGCATACGCGACAACCTCCAGGCCCGCGGCCTGCTGAATCAGCTTGTCGAGCAGATTCGCCACAACAAGTGCATCGCCGGCCTGCTGACAGATGCGAAGATTGTCGAGGCGACGGCCGATGAGAAGGATGAGAAGCCAAAGGCCAAGAAGAAGGCCGCCAAGGAGTCTGATAAGAAGTCAGACGAGAAATCAGATTAGGGCATCGTTCAGGATTCGGGGCCCGCTGCCCAGACGGCGAGCGTGGCGCTAACCGGCTGTGCGAAGGAGAATAAATGGCTTACTGGCCAGACCCTGCACGTTTCCAGGCCCAGGCGGGGCAACCCCAGGCCTGGCGCAACATGGGGCTCAACGAGCTCCTGCTGGACAACCGCATCATCTTTCTCGATCTGCCGCTGGACCCGCGGATCACCATCAACAGCAGCACAGTGTGCTCCCACGTGATAAAGAGCATGCTGTACCTCCAGTCGATCAAACGCGACCAGGACATCCACCTGTACATCAACTGTCCCGGCGGCGACATCGACGACACGCTGGCGATCTACGACACGATGCGTTTCCTCAACTGCGAGATCGCGACCTACTGCGTCGGCGCGGCCAGCAGCGGGGCGGCGCTGATCCTGGCCGCCGGCACCAAGGGCAAGCGTTACTCCCTACCGCACTCCAAGATCATGATCCACCAGCCCTGGGGCTATGTTGGAGGGCAAGCTTCCGACATGCGCATCCAGGCCGACGAGATCCTGCGGGTCAAAGAAACGCTGTTGGGCATTCTCTCCGAGCATTCCGGCCGGCCCAGGGAGCAGGTCGCCAAGGACATCGAACGCGACCGCTACATGACCGCCTCCGAGGCCAAGGACTACGGCCTGATCGATGAGATTCTCGAAGAGAGCAAACCCGAGAAGAAGAAAAAAGGCAAGTAAGGAACGCGCCCGTCATGACTAAATCGCATCTGGTTCCCATTGTCGTGGAGCGTGAAGGCCGCGCCGAGCGATCCTACGATATCTACTCGCGGCTCCTCAAGGACCGCATCGTTTTCCTGGGTGACGAAGTCGATTCCGACCTCGCCAACGTAATCGTCGCCCAACTGCTCTTCCTGGCCAACGACGACAAGAAGGCCGACATCCACCTGTATATCAACTCGCCCGGCGGGAGCGTGTACAGCGGGATGGGCATCTACGACACCATGCAGTTCGTACCGTGTCAGGTCGCCACTTACGTGATCGGCGCCGCCGCCAGCATGGCCGCCGTACTGGCCGCCGCCGGCGCGCCTGGCAAGCGGTTCGTCTTGCCGCACTCGCGCACCATGATCCACCAGCCGTTGGGCGGCTCGCGTGGTCCGGCGACCGACATCAAGATCGAGCTGGACGAGATGATGCGCACCCAGGACCAGCTTTACGCGGTCTTGGCCAAGCACTCCGGCAAGACAACCGAGCAGATCACCGCCGATTGTGACCGCAACAACTGGATGGATGCCAAGGAGGCTGTCGACTATGGCTTGGCCGACGTGGTCCTGGAGTCCATGCCGGAAGCCGATTCGCCCAGTTTGCGACCCGTTTCGGAGTAGCACGTGTCACTCATCGCGCGCCACGGCCGGTCGAAGTTGAGGCCGAGTACGACTACGCGCGTTTGGTGCGGCGCGCTGCTGTCTCTGCTCCTGGCTGGCTGCTATTCCCCGCGCGACGCGGACTTACGGCGTGAGATATCAACTCTGCGCGAACAGTTGCGTGCGCGAGAACACGAGCTCGCCACGCAGAAGGCCTCGCTCGATGAGCTCACCAGCCGACTGGCCATCGTTCGGGGGATCTCGGCTGACGACCTCAAGAAGATCTACTACCCCGAGCGCCTCGTCATCGACAAGATCTCCGGCGGCGGCAGCTACAACAAAGAGCCCGGCGACGACGGTGTCACGGTACACCTCAGGCCGATCGACCGTGACGGCGACGTCATCAAGGTCGCCGGCGACATTCGCATTCAGCTCTACGACCTGGCCGCGCCGGCGAGCGAGACTTTCATAGGCGAGTATTTCGTCCCCGCCGACCAGGTTGGGCCCCTGTGGCACGGCCAGTTTCTGGCCGGACACTTCACCATCAAGTGCCCCTGGCCGAAAGCGCCGCCCAAACACTCCGAGATCACCATCCGGGCCACCTTTGTGGACTACTTCACGCAGCGCGTCGTCACCGCCCAGGCCACATGCAAAGTACAACTGCCGGCCTCCGCGGGCGATTGAGCACAGCGTAGCGCACTGATCTCATCTAGCCGTCCCTGATGTTCGATTGCCCATCGGATACGTTGGCTGCCCCTCGCGCCTTGCGGTCACCCACGTAAGAACACCTCAAAATCATCCTGACACCTTTTCTGGCCTCAAAATCATCCTGACACCTTTTCTGGCCTGGCTCTTTTCTGGCTCGTACTCCAGGCTCTGCACGATCGGCTCGGCGGCCGTCTCCTGCTCGCCGCGCGTATACTGGTTCAGTTCGTTGGACGCGTACTCGATGTCGTCCTCATCGCCCGGCGTGTAGGTCAGCCGATTGCCGATGTTGTCATAGCCAGAAAAGTGCCAGCCAGAAAAGCAGCCAGAAAAAGAGCCAGAAAAGGTGTCAGGATGATTTTTGGCCAGAAAAGGTGTCAGGATGATTTTTGAGCGTCCTTGCGGGGCCGACCGCGGGGGCGGAGCGTGATGTTCAAACCTAGGTGGCTTGCGATGCGGGCGGTCCATCGCTCGTCGCCCAGCGGCATGCCCCGCGTGAGAGACTGCCGAATCGGCTGCAGCCCCTCGTCATCCAACGGCCGATTGACCTCTGACAGCCAGTTGCGTGGACGATCCACCGGCCACTGGCGCAGCCAGCGCCGCAACATGGACTTGCCGCCGCGCCGCACGCACAGACTGCCCCAGCGCCAGTCCTCCGCTCGCTTGACCAGCTTCGCCCGCCGAGCGTTGGCCTCGACGTATCGGCAGAGCGTCAGGAAGTGCGCTTCCTGCTGCACCGGGAAGCTCTTGAATCGTCCTTGGTACAACGGCCCTTCCCCCGCGGTTCGAGTGTGGGCGTGCCAGCGATGCGTGTGCGTGACGGTCAACCTTTGCATCCAGGTCGACAGATTCGTCCGCGCCCGCGCATGCACTACCAGATGCCAGTGGTTCGGCATGAGACACCAAGCCAGCAGGTCGGGCGCGTCCGGCCGCTCCAACGATTCAGCCAGTACACGCTCGAATGCTGCGTAGTCGTCGTCCTTCTGAAAGAGCGGCAGGCGCATCACCCGCCGATTCAAGACGTGGTAAGCCAACCCGGGCTGCGTAATGCGTAGCGGTCGTCCCATGGCATCAGCTTACCAGATTCGCCGGCGATGGCAATAAATCATCCTGACACCTTTTCCT
>CAZUCH010000127.1:6588-7986 GCA_964619045.1 uncultured Planctomycetales bacterium
ATCAGCTTACCAGATTCGCCGGCGATGGCAATAAATCATCCTGACACCTTTTCCTTCCGTGTTGCGGCAAGCCCTCGGGCGAGTACCATGCTAGGCTTGCGTGGCACGTGCGCGAGTTACAGGAACAGCCGGATGGCCAATCACGACATATGGAAGATCGTCAGCACCGACTCCGACGCCCACGCCCTGGGCCGCTTCAACAGCATCGCCACAATCTCCAACGGCTACCTCGGCCTCAAGGGCAACGTCGCCGAACAGTCCAACGGTTACTCGCCGGTCACGCTGATCAACGGCGTCTATGACGAGGCGGATTCGCTGGCCCAAATCTCCGCCGCTGACGCCCACCAACCGCACCTCGATCCTCGTTACTTCGCGGGCGCCGCCCCCAGCCCGACCATCGCCAACCTGCCCGATCCGCTGGCGCTGCGCGTCTTCGTCAGCGAACACGAGATCGCACTCGAACGCGGCACCGTGAGCGGTTTCCAACAGACCTTCGATCTGCGCACCGGCGTGTATTGCTACAGCTTCGACTACACCGATGACGCCGGTCACCAAACACGCATCGAGCACCAACGCTTCGCCTCTCTGCGCCACGCCCACCGCGTGTTCGTGCGTCACTCCCTGACGCCGGTGGATCACGATGCTCGCGTTCGCGTCCATTCCGGAATCAGCGGCGCGACGCGCTCCAACGCGACCGCCGAGCGGCAATACGCACTGACCGGACTCTGGACCCAGCCCGGCGGTTCGTGTCGTTTGAGTGCTCGCACGCCGGCCCGGGGGCACGATGTACACATGGGTGTGGTTCACAACCTCAGCAACGGCACATATCCCGACCAGCCCGTCGGCGTTGTTGAACGCGACGCCGTCCACACGCGCTACGAGTTCGACGCCCAGCCCGGCGTGACGTTCACGTTGGAGCGCTCCGTTGTGATCGCGAGCTCGGAGGATGTTCGGCACGGGCAGGCGACTGACCTGGAAGCGGAACTCGTCGCGGCCGGCGCCCAGGGCTTCGACGCCGCCCTAGAGGAGCAGCGCGCCGCCTGGAACGAGCTTTGGCAGCGCTGCGATGTCGAGATTGACGGCGACGATCCGGCGCAACTCGGCCTGCGTTTCAGCCTGTATCATCTGATCGCCGCCGCCCCGCGCTTCAGTGATCGCCTGTCGGTTTCGGCGCAACTGCTGACCGGCGAGTACTACCAGGGCAACACGTTCTACGATGCGGACTTGTACGTCGTGCCGCTCTACACCTTCGTCCTGCCCGACCTGGCCCGGACATGCATCAACTTCCGTTACGAGGGCCTGCGTCCAGGCCGCGAGATCGCTCGTCAACTCGGATACGAAGGTGCCAAGCCGGCTTGGCAATCTGGACCGTATGGCGAGGAGTGCCTGGGACGCTGG
>CAZUCH010000128.1:0-7950 GCA_964619045.1 uncultured Planctomycetales bacterium
ATCAGGTTCAGCCAATACTCCGCGTCCGCGTCTTCATGTCCCTGGCGGCCGTTCAGCACCAGCAGATACAGGCTGCGCTGCGAGAGGAAGAACTGATGCGTCGAATGCATGATCTCCTGCCCGCCGAAGTCCCACACGTGCAGCCGCGCCTCATTGTCGCCGCCGGGCAGCGCCACCGGCCACTGCGTAATCTTGATCCCCTCGGTCTTCTCCTCTTCCTTGTCAAAGGTGCCGTGGACCAGGCGCTTGACCAGCGATGTCTTCCCCACCTTGCCAAAGCCCACCAGGATCAACTTGGCTTCATTGAGCGGCCTCTTGGGACGGAAGTAATAGTCCAGAATCGCTTGCGGCGCGGCGGCCTGTGCGCCCTCGCCTATTCCCCTCCGGCTGGGGCCGAGGATTTCCGGTGGGAGGCCCAGCTCCGCATTGCCGTGCAGAAGAAGTTCATCAAGCTGGCTCAATTGCCGGAGTTGCCGCGGCAGCTCCGTCAGTTGGTTGTCCTCAAGGTACAGTCTCTGTAACTGTGTGAGCCCGCCCAGACACTCCGGCAGCGACGTCAGGTTGTTGCGGAAGAGGTTCAGAGACCGCAGCTGCGTGAGCTGGCCCAGCCACTCCGGCAGCAACGTCAGTTGGATTGTGCCAAGCGTCAACTCCCGCAAGCGTGTGAGCTGGCCAAGACACTCCGGTGCCGACGCCAGTGGATTGCCGGAGAGTTCCAGCGACTGCAACTGCGTGAGCCCGCCTAGACACTCTGGCAGCGACGTCAGTTGGTTGTCGCCAAGGAGCAGCTCCTGCAGCTGCGTGAGCCGGCCCAGCGACTCCGGCAGCGACGTCAGTTGGTTGTTCCAGAGGTTTAGCTGCTGCAACTGCGTGAGCCGGCTCAGCGACTCCGGTAGCGATGTCAGCCGGAGGCTACTGAGATTCAACTTTGTTGCACCGCTGGCTCGCGCCTCCTCAATCTTCTTCTCTGCTTCCCACTGTGCCTGGGCTTGGTCCTTTGCCATGGTTAACGTCTCCGTGCTACGCCAAGGGCGACGTGGTCGGCGGGCGGAGAATGGTCTGATTGCCCCGCATGACGTGCTGACCCTCGGCTTCCTGTGCGGCATCATACGTCTTGGGGGCTGCCGCCGGAAGGGCCGTCGAGGGTCTGGTCCTGGTTGCTCGCGTCTCAGGCCGCCGCATGTGAGCCAACCTGTGGCGCAATGAGCCGAAAGGACAGGCATGACATTCGTTCGAACGAAGAGTTCGGACGAGCCGCCGCGGCTCTACTTGCAGGGCGAAGTGCCGTAGGACGTTACTCCGCAAAAGGGCGCCTGGCGGATCACGGTCGGTGACAGCCCCCTCAACCTTGATGCCATTGCCATGTCCGGAGGAGGCCCGGCGGTGGGCAGGATTCCGCGGGGCCTGCGTAGTCTCGTACCTCGGTTCGTCAAGCCTCTCTTGTGGCACCGAGGTCGAGCGAACGGGCCGGAGGGCAGGGTCGCTGACGAACATGCCGGCGGTACTTGCCATTCGTCCTCGACACGTTCAGACGAGCCGGGACGTGATCGCGGATCCATGATTCGGCGGCCGCGACCGCTCGCGTGAAAGGCGGCCCGGCACACAAGTTGTCGGCGAACGCGGTCACGGCGCATTCGAGATCCTCGGCTTTCCAGAGGCGCACGCCGTCGCGGCTTTCCATCTCGCCAGTCGAACCGAACAGGTTGAAATCCAGTATGGCGAGCGGGCGGGCGTTGAAATCGCGAAGTTCGCGGATCTGTCGCTCGCTAAAGACCGGCTCCCGTCGATCAAGCCCGAAGACCACCAGATCGGCGTCGGCGATTGCCTGGACGACCGCTTTCTCGCCATACTTGTCGACTCGTATGCGCCGGCCGTTGCCGATCGCCCTTCGCAACATCTTGAGCCGTCCGCCCTGGCCATGGCCACGGTAGAGAAGTGTCAACTGACGCGAAGGCACGTCGAATCGTCCGGTCAACACGTCCAGAACGCCGCAGGAAGTGGTCGATCCGCCGATGACAACACACTGGCAGGCCGCAAGATCAAGCTTGGCGGATCGTACGATGTGTGAGAGGGCGGCGTAACTGTAGTGCGGGTCAAAAGCTCCCCAAGTAGTCTCTTCGCGAAGTTGTCGCTCTTGCCGCGAGACCTCGTCGAGCAAGGCCTTCGTCAGCGGTCCAGCGGTCCCGGCACGCTCGGCCAGGCGATAAGCGGCCTGGAGCTGCTGCATGACTTCGCGCTCGCCGGGTAATCCGCTGTTTAGGCCGGCGGCGGTTCGCATCAGGTGATGCCAGGCATCGACGCCGTGGAGGACGTTCGGCTGTACGGCATCCCCCCCGCCGCTCTGGCCGAAAAGGCGACGGCGGACGCTGGCTGTGATGTCGGCCCGTGCGGCGGCGTCTGTGGCGCCGTTTTGCCATCCGTAGAACTCGACGCGGCGACAGGTGTTCCACAGGAGGGCCTCACGCAGCAAACCAGCGCTGCACAGGGCGCGCAGTGCATCGGACACCTCGCAGCGCGGCCTCTTGATGCTACGCAACTCGTCGGTGTTTGTGTGGGGCAGGTTCGGGCCCAGCCCAGAACCAAGAGGCCCGCCCAATGACAAACCCACCATCACCAGCGAATCGATGCGAGCACTGGCCGAATCCGCCGGTGTGGCGTGCACTAGCGGAGCTGCCTCCAGGCCACCGCCGCTCTGGTGAGCCGCGGCCGGCCGTCTGCCGTGCAGCACGAGGTTCTTGAGTGCCGCGATGAATGGCGGTGATGCGTTGAGCCCCGGGCATGTGAAGAACCGCCCGCCGGCTTGCTCGAATTGCGCCCGGTACTTGGCTTGGGCCCGCGCGAGCGTTTCCGGGCCTTCGATCGTGAAATCGAGCGGACAGAGCAGAACCCGCTCTTCGCCGCCGCGTGACAGCTCGGCAAGTATGTCCGCCGTCGCGGGCTGAAGGCACTTGACCGATCCGGGATGATCGTGAAAGCCCTGCGACACACGCTGCGCCGGCCAGCCGAGGCGGTGCGCCACCAGGAGCGCAGCCTGGCGAGCCTGGTCGACATAGGCCTCGCGGCGCGCGGTGCGCGAGATGGGGAGCGACCGTAACGAGAACACCAGGTGCGTATCCCGCGGCGTTAGTCCGCGGGCCGCCGCGTGGTCGCGGATCAGCCTCGCCTGCGCATTGACATAGCCGATGTCGTCGAGCCAGAGGTTTCGCGTGGTGACGTCGATTGGCGAGCCGGTGCGCGCGATCTGCCGGCACACCTCCCGCAAGACGGCCTGCGTTGTGGTGCCGCTGTGGTCGGGGCACATCGAAACGACGACGAGCTCATCGACTCCGAGGGTCACGAGTCGTTCAACGGTCTCGGCGATGCCGGGTTGGCCGTACCGCATGGCCAGGAAGACGGGTCTGCCAGCCGGCAGCTTCGACTCCAGGGCCGCCGCCTGCTCGCACGCGATCACAAGAGCCGGCGGGCCATCGCCGGTCCAGGTTCCGCGGTAGTTTTCGGCCAAACGTGCGGCGGTGAAACTACCGGCGAGACGTCCGACTAACGGTCGCAGCCAGCGTAGTCCGCGGGGAAGGCGAATCACCTCTGGGTCGCAAAACATCTCAGTGGCGAATCGGCGTACCGAGGATACGTCAGAGGAGTCCGGTGTGCCAAAATGGACCAGCAGCACCGCTCGTCGCCCAGCGGCGGCGGAGCGTTGAGGCTCGCCGTCTTCTCGGGCACCGGCAGTGCAGCTTCCGAACGAAACCATGGGGCAAACTCCATCCGTAATCTCAAGTGCGCGTCCCGCGGACACGCGATACGATCGCCGGCGTCAGCCCGGGGGCGTACGCAGTGCCGGCGCCTCATTGCTCACCGAGCCGTGCTCTTCACGTCGAGCGGCCTGCTCGGTCGAACGGCTCTCTTCCAGCAGTCCGCGCTCGATCCTGAACCGCGTCGCAGCCGCAACGATGGCCGGCGCCCAGCTCTCTGTCCCCAGCGCATGCACGTGAGTGTACGATGCTAACACATTTCGATGGCACAGGCCGTCGCGGGAGCCGTCAAATCCACGCCCACGCCGGACGCGGAAGGCGAAGTCGAGGTCATCCCCGATACTCGACTGCACACAAGTATAGTGAAACTCATGGCCCCGCAGAGCATCCCCGACGGGGAAAAACGGATTGGCACGCACGGTTTCGAGTTCAACGTAGCCGTGCCCCTGGGGCTTGGCGTGCAGGGCGAACACCACAGGGAGGGTGGCCACCATGGGGTACTGGTCTTGACCGACGACGAGCTTCTCGCCGAGGTAGACGGCGCCGCCGCACTCGGCGTAGACCGGTAGACCGTTCTCGATCGCCCGGCGCAACGACTCGCGAAAGCCACTGTTCGCAGCCAAAGTCGGGGCCATCATCTCGGGGAAACCGCCGCCGATGTACAGGCCGTCGACCTCTGGCAATCCCGCATCGCCCATCGGAGAAATGTCAATCAGGCGCGCCCCCGCGCGTGCGATCGCCTCTAGGTTTTCCGGGTAATAGAACGCAAACGCCGCATCGCGAAACACGCCGATGCGAACCGTCTCGGACCTGTGCTCGCTTGGAGCCGCCGCGGGCTCGGCGTCCAGACCCAGAGGCGGGGCCTGGCGGGCGATGTTCCGTATGGCATCGAGGTCCAGGTGGTCGGCCGCCAGCGTGGCGGCCTGTTGAATCGCGTCGGTCAGTCGGCTGTGCTCCTCGGGCGGCACAAGACCGAGGTGCCTCTCCGGGAACAGAGGCTTGTTGATACGGGGCACGGCGCCCAGAACGGGCAGATCGCACGCTTGCTCGATGGCACCGCGCACGGTCGATTCGTGCCGTGGGCCGGCGGTTCGATTCAGAACGACGCCTCGGATGGGGACCAGCGGATCGAGTTGTTGACAGCCCAGAACGATCGCGGCGATGGTGCGCGTCGCCTTGGTACAGTCGACGGCGAGAATCACGGGGGTTCGCAGCAGCTTGGCCAGTTCGGCCGAGCTGTAGCTGCCCTGGGCATCCATGCCGTCATACAAGCCGCGATTGCCCTCGATGACGGCCAGCTCGGCATCCGCCGCTGACGTGAGAAAGGACCGCGTGATGGCGTGCTCGGGCATCAGAAAGAGATCGAGGTTTCGGCACGGCCGGCCCGCGGCCATCGACAGCCAGGCCGCGTCTATGTAGTCGGGGCCCTTCTTGAACGCCGCGACATCGAGCGACTGATTTCGCCAAGCCCCGATGAGGCCCAGCGAAATCAGCGTTTTGCCGCTCCCGCCGCGAATGCCGGCGATGAGAATACGGGGGAAGTTCATGACATCACAGCATGTCGATGAATCCGCAAGGACACTCTTCGGCACACTTCTTACAGCCCGTGCAGTTCTGCAGCTTGAAGGTGTAGAGCACACCCTTCTCCATGGGCTTGTCTATGGCCTGGTCCTGGCAGAACATCCAACATTTCTCGCAATCGAAGCAGTAGCCGCAACTCATGCAGCGCTTGGCCTCAGTGATCGCCTGCTCGTCGGAGAGGCCCAGGTTGACTTCCCTCTCCATCGCCGCCAGTCGGTCCTCGACGGGAATAGCCTCGGACTCGACTCTGTCCTGCTTCTCATAGTGGTCGAGCCGCATCTTGTCGGGCTTGATTAGCGGGAGCGCTACTTCCTTCTCGGCGTCCTCGGCATCGACGGCTCGGAAGTTGCGATCGATTGTCTCGGCGGCGTAGCGACCGTGGCCGATGGCCGTGGTGGCTAGTGCGAGATTGACGGCATCGCCGCCGGCGTAGACGCCTTCCACCTTCGTCGAGGCGAACTTCTTATCCACCTTGATCCAGTCGCGACCCTCGATGAGAGACTCGAAGCCGGTGAAATCGGGGGCCTGGCTGATGGCCGGAATGACCGTCGTCGCCGGGATGTCAAACTCCGAACCCTCGATCGGCACAGGGCGTCGGCGACCCGAGCCGTCGGGTTCACCAAGTTCCATGCGGATGCACTTCATGCTGGTGATCCGGCTGCCCTCCGTGACGAACCCAATCGGCGCGGCCAGATACTCGAGCTTGATTCCCTCGGTCTGGGCATCCTCGATTTCCTCGTCGATCGCCGGCATCTCTTTGATCGTTCGGCGATAGAGGATTGTGGTCGTCGCGCCGAGCCGTCGGCAGATGCGAGCGGCGTCGATGGCCGTGTCGCCGCCACCGACCACGATTACGTTGTCGCCGACGTCGATTTTCTCGCCGTGGTGAATGCGTCTGAGGAAGTCGACTCCGGAGAAGACGTTTTCAGCGTCCTCGCCATCAACCCGCAGCTTCAGGCCCTGGTGCGCGCCGATGGAGACGAACACGGCCTGGTACTGGCTGCGAAGATCGTCCATTGAGATATCAGAGCCGATGCGCGTATCGCACTTGAGTTCGACACCCAGATCGAGAATCTTCTGAATCTCGCCGTCGATGGTTTCCGCGGGCAGGCGATAGCGCGGGATACCCCACCGAAGCATGCCGCCGGGCTTCTCTGAAGCCTCGTAGACCGTCACGGAATAGCCGCGTCTGGCGAGTTGATACGCACATGAGAGGCCGCCGGGGCCAGCGCCGACGACGGCGACCTTCTCCGGATGCTTCTCTTCCGAATGGACCTTGAGCGGCAGCTTCTCCTTCAGCCCATGATCGCCGATCGCACGTTCGACCTTGTTGATGTTGACCGGGCCGTCCAGTTCCTGGCGATTGCAGCCCTGCTCGCAGGGGTGCGGACACACACGACCGCACACGGCCGGAAAGGGGCTGGTATCGGTGTAGATGTACCAAGCCTCCGTCAAAGCCTGGTCGGCGGGCTTCTTCAGCCGCTCGGCTTGGGCGATTGTCGTGATGAATTCACGTATGTGGTTGCCGCTGGGGCAGGCGTCCCGGCAAGGAGGCATCTTCTCCGCATGCTTAGGTCGCAGCGGCGACTGCTCGCGGGAGCTGGAGGAGCTTCCACCACCTCCGAGACCTCTCTTCTTCTTCTTTGTCTTCTTCAACGCCATGTGTTACCTCTCGCTACTCCCGATCCAGCGGTCTTGCACGAACGCCCGCGTCCCTGCTCGCCGTGTGCGAGAGGGATTCGGGCGCCCGCTACCGCCTGCAAACCTCAAGCCAAGTTATCGCTCGGCCGCATCCTCGGCGGCACCTTCCGCATGCGGCACCTCGATGAAACTGCCGCCGAAATAGGTGTAGACACATCGTCCGGAGTCCATCAGGATGCGGATCGCGGCCTTGCACAACTTCTTGTCGCAGTCGTCGTCGCTAAACTTCTGGATCATCGCCTTGGTCAGGTCGCCGGCCTTGAACTTCTTCTTGCCGGCGTACTCGCTGACCATCTCGAACATGGCGTCCGCGACCACTTCAGGGGTGACGGCCATAGTGGATCTCCTATTGTCTGAGCTGCGCGGTCCGATTGTAGGTCAGACCCGCATGCTTGAAGTCGTCGATGTGCTCCTTCGCGAACTCGATGCCCGTGAGCTTGAAGAAGCGTGGCCACCCGATGCGGTCGATGAATTCGCCCATCCGCTCGTACTTGTGGGCATCCTTCGCCCAGAGCTCGACGATCGTCCGCACTGCCCCGACCACCTCCGGCCAACGGGGCGGGTTGTTGGGCAGGAACGGAATAGCCAGCTTGGAGAATCTCGGCTGCGAGCGTGCGTTCGAGACCTTTCCGCCGACCCAGATGGAGAGGCCGTCGTTGAGCGGATCGTTGAGCGGCAAGGACGGGCAGACCGAGAAGCAGTTCGCACAGAACATGCATCGCTCGTCGTCGATTTCGACCGAGGGCTTTCCGTTCACCGTCGCCGGCCTGATGGCCGCCGTGGGGCAGGAAGCTACGACGTTCGGAATCTCGCACGTCTTGTTGATTGCGTCGTGATCGACCCTCGGCGGTCGGCGGTGAACGCCGAGGATTGCGATGTCCGAGCAGTGCACGGCGCCGCACATGTTGAGGCAGCAGGC
>CAZUCH010000129.1:0-1789 GCA_964619045.1 uncultured Planctomycetales bacterium
TGGCAGGCCGGCCAGGGAAGGTGAAGCTCGTAAGTCCTTTGCTATCAAGGCGGACGGAACAAACCGTAGTGACAGCCCAGGTGGATCGCTATCCGGCGCGTGTCTCCAGCCCGTTGATGATCCTGGGAAGCGAAGCGCAAGTCGTTGTGGCGCAACGAGATCGGAGCAGCCGCGATGAACAGGCTAAGATCGCCCGCGCGGGAGTCCGATAAACAAGTAGGATGATACCAGAATGTCTCAGTGCCGATGCGCAACGCGCGGCGCGGAGCATCAGCATGGTCTTCGCGCTGCTGCTGCTCGCCGCCGGGCCAATGGTCTCTGCGCACGCCCAGACCGATGCCAATCAGTCGACGCTCGTCGCCCTGGACGGAACGGCGGTTGCCGACAACGTCGACACTGAGCTGATCACAGTCACGCTGCTCGAAGCCGACGGCGCGACGCCGGTCGTCGGCCACTCCGTTTTACTGGCGATCGCCGCCGGCGGATCAACCGGCGTGACGATCAGCGCCGCGTCCGGGCCTTCGGACGCGGCCGGCGTGGTGACATTCACCGTGCGCTCGTCGGTGTCCAAGGTGGTCACATTCCAGACGATCGACTTGACCGATTCCATCGTGATCACGCAGACGGCCGGCGTGAACTTCACGCCGAACGTGACCGACGCCGGCAACTCCACGGCGGTGGCCGTCGACGGGACCGCGGTGGCGAACGGCGTGCAGACCGAGCTGATCACAGTCACGTTGCTGAATGCACTGGGCAACCCGGTCTTCGGTCACGACGTATCCCTGGCAGTGGTTGCGGGTGGGGCGGCGAACGTGACCATCAGCGCGCCCTCGGGTCCATCCGGCGCGAATGGCGTCGTGACGTTCACAGTCAGCTCGACAGAGGCCAAGACCGTCACGTTCCAAGCCACTGATGACACCAACGGCGTGGCGGTCACGCAGACCGTTGACGTGGTTTTCACGCCCGACCTGACCGACGCCGGCACGTCGACGGTCGTCGCGGCGGACGGGGGAGCGGTCGCGGACGGGCTGGACACGGAGTTGATCACGGTGACGGTGCGTAACGTTGCCGGCGCGCCGATGACCGGTCGCACGGTATCGCTGGCCATCGTTGCGGGCGGTGCGGCGAACGTGACCATCAGCCCGCCGTCGGGCCCGTCGGGTGCAAACGGCGTCGTGACGTTTACCGTCAGCTCGACCGAGTCCAAGGTGATCACGCTCCAGGCCACGGATGATTCGGATGGCGTGGCGATCACACAGACGGCGAACGTCAATTTCGCTCCCAACGTGGCCGACGCCGGGATATCGACGGTCGCGACGGCGGACGGCAGCGCGGTCGCCGACGGGGTAGACACCGAGTTGGTGACCGTGACGCTGCTCAACGCGGCGGGCAACCCGATGGTTGGGCACGATGTCTCGCTGGCTGTTATCGCCGGAGGGGCGGCCAACGTGACGATCAGCGCGCCGTCGGGGCCGTCGGACGCCGGTGGAGTTGTGACGTTCACGGTGTCATCGACCGAGTCCAAGGTGGTGACGTTCCAGGCCACGGACGACACCGACGCCGTCGCGATCGCGCAGACGCCCAACGTCAACTTCACGCCGAACATCACCAACGCCGGAAACTCGACCGTGGCGGCGGCGGACGGCACTGCCGCGGCAGACGGCATGGAAACTGAGCTCATTACGGTCACGCTGCGGAACGTGCTGGGCAATCCGGTCTTCGGTCACGACGTGTCGCTGGCTATCATCGCCGGCGGGGCGGCCAACGTGACAATCAGCGCGCCGTCGGG
>CAZUCH010000129.1:1889-7913 GCA_964619045.1 uncultured Planctomycetales bacterium
CGTGACGTTCACGGTGTCGTCAACGGAGTCCAAGGTGGTCACGTTCCAGGCCACGGACGACACCGACGCCGTCGTGGTCACGCAGACGGCCAACGTCAACTTCACGCCGAACCTCGCCGACGCCGGCAACTCGACCCTGGCGGCGGCGGACGGGAGCGCCGTAGCCAACGGCACGGACACCGAACTGATAACCGTGACACTGCGCAACGCGAACAACAACGCGGTCTTCGGCCATGACGTATCGCTGGCGATCGTGGCCGGCGGGGCGGCCAACGTGACGATCAGTGCCCCGTCGGGGCCGTCGGACGCGGGCGGCGTCGTGACGTTCACGGTCAGCTCGACCGAGGTCAAGGTAGTCACGTTCCAGGCTACTGACGACAGTGACGGAGTAGTCGTCACGCAGACGGTGAACGTCAACTTCACGCCCAACATCTCCGATCCGGGAAACTCGACGGTGGTTGCGGCCGACGGCAGCGCGGTGGCGGACGGCGTGGATACGGAGCTGATCACCGTGACGCTCCGCAACACGTTCGGCAGTCCGCTGCCGGGCCGGGTGGTATCGCTGGCGGTGGTGGCCGGCGGGGCGGCTAACGTGACAATCAGCGCGCCGTCGGGGCCGTCGGATGCCGGTGGGGTCGTGACATTTACCGTTAGGTCTACCGAGTCGAAAACCGTTACGCTCCAAGCGACGGACGAAACGGACGCTGTCGTGATCACTCAGACGGCCGATGTGGACTTTACGCCGAACGTCGCCGATCCGGGCAACTCGACTGTGGTCGCCGCGGATGGCAGCGCGGTGGCGGACAATGTGGACACTGAACTCATCACGGTGACCTTGCTAAACGCGGTCGGTAGTCCGCTGACGGGCCACGACGCTTCACTGGCGGTCGTGGCCGGTGGCGCGGCGAACGTGACGATCGGCCCGCCGTCGGGGCCATCGGATGCCGGTGGCGTGGTGACGTTTACTGTCAGATCGAGTGAATCCAAGACGGTCACATTCCAGGCGACGGACGAGACGGACGCAGTCGTCATCACGCAGACGGCCGATGTGGATTTCACGGCGAACCTCACGGACGCCGGCCTCTCGACGGTCGTTGTCGCGGATGGCAGCGCGGTGGCGGACGGCGTGGACACGGAACTGATCACCGCCACGCTGCGGAACGCGGACGGCAACGCCGTCTTCGGCCATGACGTTTCCTTGGCGGTCATAGCAGGCGGCCCGGCCAACGTGACGATCAGCGCGCCGTCAGGGCCGTCGGACGCCGGCGGTGTCGTGACGTTTACTGTGTCGTCAACAGAGTCCAAGACGGTCACGATCCAGGCCACGGATGACACCGACGGTACCGCGATCACGCTGACGGTCGACGTGGATTTCACGGCGAATGTGACGGATGCCGCCAACTCGACGGTCACGGCGGCGGACGGTACGGCGATCGCGGACGGCGTGGACACCGAGCAGATCACCGTGACGCTGCACAATGCCGACGGCAACGCCGTCTTCGGCCACGACGTGGCCTTGACCATATCAGCGGGCGGGGCGGCGAACGTGATAATCGGCGCGCCGTCGGGGCCGTCGAACGCGAGCGGCGTAGTCACATTCGCCGTGTGGGCCACGGAGGCGAAAACCGTCACGTTCCGGGCGACCGATCTAACGGACGGCGTCGTAGTCGCGCAGACGGTCGCTGTCGTGTTCACGCCGGGCGTGCCCGACCACCTGGACTTCGTGCAACAGCCGGCGGACACCGACGTCGCGACGCCGCTGGTTGTGTCGGTCGAAATCGTCGACGCGCTCGGCAACCGCGTCAACATCGCCGACACTGTCACGCTGACCCTGCTCGATCCGAGCGTGTGCGGCGGCGTGTTGAGCGGCGACACGGCGATCAACGCGGTGGCCGGCCTGGCGGCCTTTGCCGAGGCTCGGGCTCTCCTGGTCACACCGACTTGCAGTGGCTATCGGCTGCGGGCCTCGGCTCCCGGCCGGGTGCCGGCCGACTCGGACGTGTTCCGCGTGAGCTTCGGGCGTAACATTGTCAGCGCCGCCGTGGGCGTCACGGTGGGCGACGCCACGACCGATATGGCGGTCACTTATACGATCGAGAACGAGACTGTTGACCCATTCACCATTGCCTACGGTCTGAAGTACGCCGCGACGAACGCCGCGACGATTGACATGCTGTTCGGTACAGCCGTCGTGAGCGACCCCGCTCTGCGCTCCCCCGGGCTGCACACGATCGCACTCGGTGACGTCCGGCCGGTGCTGAACCAGATCGTCCGTCATGGCGATCAACTCGTGGCGCAGGTTGACACCGACGATGTGATCAGCGAGGCCGACGAGGGCGACAACCTCTCGGCTGCGTCTTTGACCGTTGACTTGGTGATCGAGTCGCTGGTGACGGATATCCAGGGTGGGGGCTCGAACGCCCGCGTCGTCTACGCCGTCAACAGCCCCGCAGATGTGCCGGACTTCCTCATCCGACTGGGGCTCGACGAGGACGAAGACGACGTCATCGACGACGTGCTGGACGACGTGATCGCGAGTGGCGAGTTGGTCCGGCCCGGGCCGCACGTCGTGACGGTAAACCTGGCCAGCGAGTTTCTGGCGCGGCGGATCATCGGCGGGGCGAACATCCGGATCGTGGCCCTGTTGGACGCTGACGACCAGGTGGTTGAGGCGGATGAGGTCACGAACAACTACCGCAGCTTGACGGAGCAGGGCTACATCTCGCTGGCGATTACGCTCGTCAGCAAGCCCGACACGGCCGCGGTCGATGACGAGGTCGAGTGCATTTGGCGCGTGGTCAACGACGGGAACGCCGCCGCCGAGGACGTGGTGCTGACGGCGTCGATCCCGGAGGAGATGACGTTCGTGCGCGGCGAACGTGTCCCCGGCGCAGAAGCACTGAGCATGCAGGTCTACGATACGCTCGTGTTCGTCGAGCTTGGTGCCCTGGCGCCGGGCGAACATACCGAGGTCGCGATCGTCCAGCGCGTGCTCAGCGGCGGGTGGGTCGACTTGTGGGTGGAGGCCGCGACCGACAGCAACACCGTGCGGGGGCCAAACGCGCGGATCGAGATTCTCGGCGACGAGGTGTTGGGCGACACGTCGCCAAGCGACGACATCATCATGGAGGAGATCACGACTACGCTGCGGTTCACCGGTCTGTGTGGTGCGATGGGCGGGCCATTGCTGGTCATTAGTTTGCTCGCGATGCTGGGCCTGAAGGCGTCGATGCGAGCACGCTCACGGTAGGTCAAGGAGATTTGTCATTCGACGGAAGCGTTGGAGCACGACAGTAATCTACATGGCGGTGGGTGTGGGGGCATTCCTGCCGATCGGGTGCGACCTGCCGTCCTCGCACCTCACGACCTTCGGCCTGGGCTACTTGTTCGGCCGCTGGGAAGCCACGCGTGTTGAGATCGTCACCACGGAGCGCACCTGCTACCAGGAAGGCGTACAGATTCCCTGCCCATGACACAACGCCCGGCTGTCCGGTCCGCCGGGCTCCCGATGCCTGATGGGGTTGCAGGGGCTACCGCATTCAGGGGGTTGCGGCGCATGACTGTGGTCGTTCCAGGGGCACGTCGAGCACCTTGATAATATCTACCATTCGCTCTGACTCACTATCCGTGGCATGCAGCATGAGGACGTTAGTGCGTTTGTCAGCATGGACCTTGACGTGGCCGCATTCCCGATGCCGACGCGAGCAGTCACATGTGGCGAGCACTCGATTTACCGTGGCCGCGAGGCGTTCTGCGTCAGCGTGCTTGATCTGGATGATGTGTGTTGTGCCGCTCTGTGAGTGTTCCTCTTTGGCCGGGGCCTGCACGTCCAACTGCATGACGAGGTACTCCATCTGTTCAAGCTCGTCAGGTGCGGCCCGCATGAGGATCGCGTTTGCCGGCTCGTACCACGTCAGTTTGTGAATCTGATCCTTGCCCTCGAACAGAGATCGCACGTGTCGTGCGACAAGCTCGCTGTCGGCATGTTTGAGCATGACTACCCGACATCCCAACCCAGCTTCTGTTTCCCGTGGCGTGTCCTGAGGATGGTCGGGCGCGGCCGGTCCCGCGAACGCCAAGCAGCCGGTCATCAGGGCGCAGACTGTCCGTATGTACATGGCACTACTCCTTGTCATTTCCACCATCGCCTAGGTTCCTGGTCCACGACGGCGCGGGCCAACTACCCCTTGTATTCGCCTTCACCTCGTCGGTTGCACGGTTCCGGCCGACGAGAGGGTTGGCAATGACCTTGCCCAATCCAGGCTCGCGCGCGATACTGCGCCCATGCGAACACGCGATTACGGGAGAGTAGCCAGCCGCGTATCCGACGCCGGCGATCCACAGCAACGCATGCGGTCCGTTGTCGATGCGCTTTGGGACGACTTCAATGACGCCGGCGTATCGTGGGTGGGCTTCTACCTCCCGGCGGGTGACGATGAACTGATCCTCGGGCCGCTGCGCGACAAGCCCGCGTGCTCGCCGATCGGGATGCACGGCGTCTGCGGACAAGCATTCCAGAAGCGGCTGCCGATCGTCATTCGCGACGTGCGCGAGTTGGGTGAGAGCTACATCGCCTGCGACCCACACGATCGGTCGGAGGTCGTCCTGCCGCTACTTCGCGCCGATGGCACCTGCTGGGGCGTGCTTGATCTCGACAGCCCGGACGTCGGCACATTCGATGGCGCCGACGTTTCCGGATTGCAGACGGTGCTCCGGACCGCCGGGCTTACCGCCTGAGCCACGCTGGCCTCACCGCAAACCCAGCCTGCCCGTACCGAAGACTCTGTCCTCGTGCTTGGCCATCTCGCCTCCCGTGTCGCTGGAACGTAGTGTAACAGCTTGCGGAATAGGGCATTATGGCTGGTTTCAAGCGGCGCAAGAGTCGGTGGACCAGCACACCGGGGCAGGCGACTCTACACTCGCATCGCGGCCCGCCAGAGGTGTCATGCGCCCAAGAGCGTCCGCGCTCAGATTACGCAAAGCCGCGAGCGGTGGGCAAAGTCGCAGCGACGAGACGTCGCGATCCCCGACCCGGCTAGCTTTCAGGCAGCAGGCCCTGATCAGAGGCGGCGCAATTCTCGACAACTTGTTGCGGCGTTTTGGCGCCGGGAATCGCCGTCTGGCACGCTGGGTGTGTGATACAGAACCGCAGGCTGACTTGGGCCATCGTCTGGTCGGGATGCTGATCAAACGTCGGGCGCATCGATTCGACTTCCGTCAGGTGGGCATCGAGCTTCTCAGCCGACAGGTTCATCCTCCGGTGGTCGTCCTTGGCGAATGTGCTCTCGCACGTGAATTTCCCGGTCAGCAGGCCGAACAGCAGCGGGATTCGCACGATTACGCCGACGCCGTGCTCGATCGCTTTCGGAAACAGCGCCTCCTCCGCGTCGCGCTCCAGCAGGTTGTAACGGACTTGGATGCAATCTAGCAGATCGCGATGCCGGTCCAGCAAATGGGCCTGCTCGGTTTCCTTGAACGACTGGATGCTGAGCCCGGCGTGCAGGATTTTGCCTTGCCGCTTGAGCGTCTCCAGCGCGTCCCAAGGCTCGTAGCACTCCAGCGTGTCAAGATCAGGGCTGTGGAGTTGGAGGATGTCCAGCGCATCGACGCCCAGCCGGCACAGGCTCTGTTCGACGGCGAAGATCAGGTACTCCTTGCTGTATGACTGGCGAATCGGACCGTAGCCCTGGTCGTCGTGCTCGTCGGCGTGGTAGAAGTCGTTGCCGGCCTTGGTGGCGATGACCACGTCGCCCTTACCGCGCTCCTTGAGCACGCCGGCGATCAGGTCTTCCGAGTGCCCGAAGCCGTACACGTCGGCGGTGTCGATCAGCGTCACGCCCTGGTCGAGCGCTTCGTGCAGCGCCCGCCGCGAGACTTCGTCATCGGTCTCTCCCCAGTTCATCCCGCCGATCGCCCACGCGCCGAAGCCAATCGTGGAGACTTTGGGACCGCGTTTGCCCAATTGCGTGTATTGCACGGAATCTGTCCTCGAACTCCTGTGGTTCCGGCTCTCAACCGGAGATA
>CAZUCH010000130.1:0-7900 GCA_964619045.1 uncultured Planctomycetales bacterium
AGCGCGAGACCGGAGTGCTCGCCTAGCGCTTGATCGACCCACCATCGTTCGGCGTCTTGGAAGCTGGACGATCAACTCTCATGAGCGAGGTGCCAACATGAACGCCGCGCGCTGGGCACTAGCGCCGCTGTCCACGCTCTACGGCGGCCTCATTGGTGCTCGCAACCTGTACTATGACCGGTTCGCGTCGGCTGTCAGGAGTGCGCCCGTGCCGGTCATTAGCGTCGGCAACATGACGGTGGGCGGCACCGGCAAGACCCCGCTGGTAATCGATATCGCGCTGCGGCTCCTAGCACTAGGACGCCAACCGGCGATTCTGACTCGGGGCTACAAGGCCCAGGCCGGCGAAACGGCCGACGAGGTCCGCGAGTTTCACGACGCCCTGCCGGGAGTGCCCGTGGTCGTAAACGCCGATCGGGTGGCCGGGGCGACGACGGCATGTACGCACCACGCGGCAGACTGCCTGGTGCTCGACGACGGGTTTCAGCACCGGCGCCTGGCTCGCGACCTGGATATCGTGCTGATCGATGCGCTGCGGCCCTGGGGTGGTAATTGGGTATTGCCGGCGGGTCGGCTGCGCGAGCCGCTTGGGGGGTTGCGGCGCGGCGATATCTTCATAATCACACGCGCCAATCAGGCGACGCCGGCGGCGGTGGACGAGATCGCCGACCGGCTGCAACGGTATGTGGGACCGAAGCCCATTCTGACGGCGCGGGTCGTTGCCACGGCATTGGTGTACTCCGACGGTCGCCGGAGCGAGCCGAGTGACCTCGCTGAGCGTCGTGTGCTGCCGGTGTGTGGGATCGGCAACCCGGCGACATTCCTCAAACTGCTGGCCACGCTGGGGCCTGAAGTAACTGCGGAAGGGGTCGAATTCGCCGACCACCGGCGGTATTCGGCGGACGACGTGGCGACTATCGCGGCGCGGGCCGACCTGGCCGGCGCCGAACTAGTGGTGACAACTCGCAAGGATTGGGTCAAACTGGCCCCATTGTGGCCCGCCAGCGAGCCGCCCCTGGTCCGACTGGACGTGCGGGTCGCGCTGACGGGCACGGATGTGGACTTCGGCGCCCGGCTGCGGGCGGCCGTGGAGATGAACCGTTGAGCGGCAAGAGCCCCGTCGAGTTGGATTGGTCACAACTGCGCCTCAAGTCGCGCCGGCAGCGCGCCCACAAAGTGGCGGTGAGCGCCTTGGGCCGGCCAACGGCGCCGGGCGTTTCGTTCGCCGACTGGCTGGATTCGCTGCCTGATTTCCTGGGGGTCAAACAACTGCGGCAGACGGCCGATGCAATCGTGGCCGCCCGACGCGCCGGGCGTCCAGTGGTCTTCGGCTTCGGCGGACATGTAATCAAAACGGGCTGCGCGCCACTGGTCATCGACCTGATCGAGCGCGGCGTCATCACCGCGCTGGCAACCAACGGCTCGGGCGCGATCCACGATCTCGAACTGGCCGAGACCGGGGCCACCAGCGAGGAGGTCGGCGAGACAATCCGCGACGGCAGCTTCGGGATGGTACGTGAGACCGGCGACCGGATGAACGCCGCCGCCAGCCGGGGGGCCGCGGGCGACGGTTTGGGCCGCGCGCTGGGCAAGCTGTTGGACGAAGGTGACGCGCCGCACAAGAATCTCAGCCTGTTCGTGGCCGCCTATCGCGCCGGCGCGGCCGCTACCGTTCACGTCGCAATCGGCACGGACACCGTACACATGCATCCTCAGGCCGACGGGGCGGCGATTGGAGCAGCCTCGCTGATCGATTTTCGCACGATCTGCGGCGTGGTGGCCGATATGACGGCCGCCGAACAGGGTCAGGCCGGCGGCGTGTGGCTCAACTTCGGGTCGGCCGTGATCTTGCCGGAGGTGTTCCTAAAGGCGGTCTCGGTCGCACGCAACCTGGGGCATGGGCTCGAGGGGATGCAGACGGCCGACTTTGACATGCTGCGGCACTATCGGCCAACGCAGAACATCGTGACGCGCCCCGTTGAGCCGGGGCACGGGCACGCGGTGACCGGACATCACGAGATTCTGCTGCCACTGTTGCGGCAGGCCGTGATCGAAGCCCTGGAGAGTTGAGGTGTCACCATGACACTTGAAGCTGACGACCGGCCGACCTTGGAAGAACGCGCCACGGAGACTGACGCGCGCGGGGAGGCCCTCGCGATTCTCCGTCGCGTCGAGACCCTGTTGGCGGAGATTCGGGGGCGCCTGGACGCTTCGACGCGTGAGCGCCGCTATCAGCAATTCTCGGTTGCCCAACTGATCGGATGGTTCGTGCAACTGCTGGCGCTGGGTGTGGCCGTGGCGGCAATTGTGAACTGGGTCTATGGCGAGGCCCGGCTGGTCGATCAAGTAGTCACACTGGTTTTTGCGGGTGTGCTGCAATTAGGTGCCCTGACGGCGTTCATGGCCGTCCCAGGTCGCGGGAGACACTGATGTCGGTGAAGCCACATTACTGTTCGCGTTGCGGCACCGCCGTCGCGCTCGAGGATCTGGAGGGGCGCGAGCGTGCCGTTTGCCCCGCTTGCCGGACGGTCTTCTACGAGAATCCGCTGCCGGTGGCGGCGTCGATCGTGCTGAACCCGCAACGCGAAGTGCTGCTCGTCAAGCGGCGTAACGACCCCTACAAGGGCCAGTGGTGCCTGCCGATGGGTTTCGCTGAAATCGAGGAGACCATCTCGGCCGCCGCCTTGCGGGAGTTGAAGGAGGAGGCCGGCATCAACGCGCGTGTCATACGACTGGTGGACGCGGACTCGTTTGATAGCGAGCGCTACGGCGAGTTGTTGATCGTCACCTTTGAAATGCGCAAGACCGACGGGGAGGAGGAGTCGGCCGGAGACGACGCCGAGGAGCTGCGCTACTTCCCGATCGCCAGCCTGCCCTACCTGCCATTCAACTCGAACATGAAGGCTCTGCGAACCTGCACGGCGCAATATCACGATCGCTGGGCGATTCAGGATTCGTTCGTTCAGCTTCAGAGTGACGAAGACCGGGCCATGCTGTCCGACGCGCTGGTCGAGATGGTCGAGAGCCAGGCCGATGATCTAGTGCGGCGTTGGATGGAAGACGTGCGCACCAACCCGACAACCAAGTCCTACCACAGTATCGACACGCATAGACTCCACACGCGCGTTGTCGCGTCCATCACCCAATTCAGTCACTGGCTGTGCGGCAATACCTCATCCGACGAGGTGCGTTCGTTCTACGAATCGCTGGCCGCGCGGCGCGGGGAGCAGGGTGTCCAAATGCCAGATCTGATCAGCGCGCTGATGCTGCTCAAGAAGCACATCTGGTCGCTGGCGCGCTCACGCGGCGTGTGGGAGCGGCCCCTCGATGTCTATCGCGTGCTGGAACTCAATCGGCGAACGGCTGTGTTCTTCGACAAGGCCGTCTACCACGTGGCCTGTGGGTTCCACAGCCAGGACACGGACCAGACTTGACAGCCGATAGCCGAGTGCGGCGACCAACAAGGCGCTCCCCGGCGGGCTGCTTGCACGGGAATGCAGAGTAGATATGCCCAAGTCTCCTGACATCCGACGCGTTCTGATAATCGGCAGCGGGCCCATCGTGATCGGCCAAGCCTGCGAGTTCGATTACTCCGGCACGCAGGCCTGCCGTGCTTTGCGTGAGGAGGGCATCGCGGTCGTGCTGCTGAACAGCAACCCGGCGACGATCATGACCGACCCGGAACTGGCCGAGCGCACCTACATCGAGCCCATCACGCCGGCGGTCGTCGAGGAGATTCTCCGGCTCGAAGCGGCGCGCGGCACGCCGGTCGATTCGCTTCTGCCGACCCTCGGCGGTCAGACGGGACTGAACTGCGCCGTGGCGGTGGCCGACGCGGGTGTGCTCGAGCGCTACGGCGTGCGACTGATCGGGGCGGACCGCGAGACCATTCGCCGGGCCGAGGATCGCGAGCACTTCAAGCACACGGTGACGGCGGTTGGCGTGGACGTGCCGCGCTCGGACACGGCCGGTTCGCTCGATGAAGCCTGGAGGATTCTGGAAGAGGTCAAGCTGCCGGCGTGCATTCGGCCGGCATATACACTCGGAGGCGCCGGCGGCGGGATGGCCCGGACGCGTCAGGAGTTCGAGGATATCGTGACGGACGGGCTCGCCTGGTCGCCGATCGGGCAGGTGCTGATCGAGGAGGACCTGACCGGCTGGAAGGAGTTCGAGCTCGAGATGATGCGCGACGGACACGACAACGTCGTCGTGGTCTGCTCGATCGAGAACCTCGACCCGATGGGCGTGCACACCGGCGACTCAATCACGGTCGCGCCGGCTCTGACGCTGACCGACAAGGAATATCAGCGGATGCGCGACGCCGCGATCGCAATCATGCGCGCGATCGGCGTGAATACGGGCGGCGCAAACATCCAGTTCGCGATTCATCCCGAGAACGGGCATCTGGTGGCAATCGAGATGAACCCGCGCGTCTCGCGCTCGTCGGCTTTGGCATCAAAGGCCACCGGATTCGCGATCGCCAAGCTCGCCACCAAGCTCGCGATCGGCTACACGCTGGACGAGCTGCGCAATGACATCACGCGGGAGACGTCCGCCTGCTTCGAGCCCACGATCGACTACTGCGTCGTCAAGATGCCGCGCTTCGCGTTCGAGAAGTTCCCCGAGGCGGACGAGACGCTGACAACGTCGATGAAGTCCGTGGGCGAGGCGATGGCCATCGGTCGCACGTTCAAGGAGGCCTTCCAGAAGTGCATCCGGTCGATGGAGATCAAGCGGCCGGGTTACGGGCTGCACCCCAACGACCGGTCGCTCGATGCGCAGGTGCGGGACGAGTTCGACAAAGACGATGGCAGCGTGTGGCTTGATGCCTTCGGTCGCCAAACGGATTCGCGGATCCCGCAGTTCGGCGGCACGTCGTTGGGCGAGGCGCCGGCCGACGTGCGGGAAGAGGCCAGCGAACAATGGCCGATCCCCGATGACACCCTGACCGCGAAAATATCGACGCCCTGCCAGGGTCGGCTGTACTACATCCGCTACGCGCTGAAGCTCGGCTGGTCCGTTGAGCAAATCGCGGCACTGTCGCACATTGACGTGTGGTTCCTCGATCAACTGGCTGAGCTGGTGGAGTTCGAGGAGCGAATACTGCGAGCACCAGTGCGAAACGGCTCGACATTCCGGCTGACGCGCGAGCTGGCCGACACGTTTCAGCAAGCCAAGGCCTACGGTTACAGCGACGCACAGTTGCGTTACGCGTGGCGGCTCGAGGCGCAGGCCTACGGCCGGCTCAAGGCGCAGCTTGACCGTCCGAAGTTCAAACTGGTCGACACTTGCGGGGCCGAATTCGAAGCGTTCACGCCCTACTACTACTCAGCACGCGAACTACCGCTGGCACGTGTGCTACGCAACCCACAAGCCGTGGAGGCGTTGCGGCAGCATCGGGCCGCGGGCGGGAGACAGCCGCTGGGGACGGCGCTGTGCGAATTGGGGATCGATTCGCCCTATCGCTACCGCGCTCTGGACGACGAACACCTGCTCGTCGAATCACATGACGACGAGCTGCGCGTGTCGGATCGTCCAAAGGTGATTATCCTCGGCGGCGGCCCCAACCGGATCGGACAGGGGATAGAATTCGACTACTGCTGTGTTCACGCGGCGATGGCGGCGCGGGAGCTGGACTTCGAGACGGTGATGGTCAACTCCAACCCGGAGACCGTCAGCACCGACTACGACGTCAGCGATCTGCTGTTCTTCGAGCCGCTCACGCACGAAGACGTGCTGAACATCTGCGAGCGCGTAAACGGACGCCCGTTCACGCCGGGCGGTACTAATGAGGGCCACGTACGCGGGGTCGTCGTCCAATACGGCGGCCAGACGCCGCTGAACCTGGCTGGGGGTCTGTACTCGGCCGGCGTCCCGATCCTGGGCACCTCGCCGGACAGCATTCATCTGGCTGAGGACCGGGGGCGTTTTCAGCAGATTCTGCGCGAGCTTGGCTTGCGGCAGCCCAACAACGGCGTCGCGGTGTCGCGGGACGAGGCACTGGCGGTCGCCAAGCAGATCGGGTTCCCGGTGCTGGTGCGGCCGTCGTATGTGCTGGGTGGCCGTGGGATGGAGGTCTGCAACAACGCTGCCGACTTGGCTCGGTATATTGACGGCGCGCTACACGCGACCGACAGGGATCAGTCCATCGACCAGCAGCATCCGATCTTGATCGAGAAGTTCCTGCTCGACGCCATCGAGGTCGATGTAGACGCGATCAGCGACTACGGACAGCAGGGCCGGGAATCGTCGGGTGGCCGGTGCGATATCTGCGGCATCCTGGAGCATATCGAGGAGGCCGGGATTCACAGCGGCGACAGTTGCTGCGTATTGCCGCCCCACTCGCTTTCGCCGGCCTTGCTCGACGAGATCATGTACCAGGTGAAGATGCTGGCCCGGCGATTGGGCGTCTGCGGGCTGATGAACGTACAGTTCGCGATTCAGGGCCGCGTCGTATACCTGATCGAGGTCAACCCGCGTGCCTCGCGGACGATTCCGTTCGTGAGCAAGGCGACCGGCGTACCGTGGGCGCAGGTCGCCACGAAGGTCATGCTGGGGCAGAGCCTGGACGAGGCCCTGCGCGGGCACCGCGTGCCGGATGGGCGCACACAGCGTCATGTCGCGGTGAAGGTGCCCGTCTTCCCCTTCAGACGGTTCAAGAACGTCGATGTCGCGCTGGGGCCGGAGATGCGCAGCACCGGCGAGGTCATGGGCATCGATGCGTCGTATCCGTCCGCGTTTGCGAAGGCTCTGCTGGCGGCGGGAATCGAGTTGCCCACCACAGGCAAGGTGCTCGTCAGTGTATGCGACGCGGACAAGCCGGGTGTTGTCTCCATCGCCCGCGACCTGCATGAGATGGGTTTTGCGATCTTCTCGACGATCAAGACGCGACAGACGCTGGCCGAACACGGGATTCCCGCGACGCTGGTTTCGAAGCATGATGGCAAGGGAGGACCCTTCCTGCTGGACATGATCCGAGACCAGCAACTCGACCTGCTAATCAACACGCCGATCCACACCGGCAGCGCCACCGAGGAGGGCCGCTGGCGGGCGGCGTCGGCACAACTCGGCATCCCCTTGCTCACCACGCTGGCCGGCGCACGCGCTGCCGTCGGAGCGATCCGCGCATTACGCACCGGCGGCCTGACCGTCGCCGCACTACAGGACTACTTGGCTCCGGGAGAGTCGGCATGATCGCCAAGCTCGCACTCGAGGATGGGGCCGTCTTCACCGGCCAGAGCGTCGGCGCCGCCGGCACACGCACCGGAGAGGTGGTCTTCAACACCGGAATGACCGGCTACCAGGAGGTCTTCACCGACCCGTCGTATTGCGGCCAGATCGTCGCCATGACATTCCCGCTACAGGGCAACTATGGCGTGAATCCGGAGGACTTCGAGGCGCCGCACCCCCTTCTTTCAGGCGTTGTGCTACGCGATCTGCCACGCCGGCCGAGCAACTACCGCGCCACGGCCGGGCTGCCGGAGTTCCTTCATGAGCGCCAGATTGTGGGGCTCGTGGGCGTCGACACGCGCGCCCTGACACGCCTCATTCGCGTGCATGGCGCGCTGCGCGGCGCGCTGTCAACGGAGGTCACAAGCGATCTCGAACTGGTCAAGATGGCTCGCGCGTCGGCGTCGATGAGCGGCGCCAATCTGGTCGAGCGAGTGACCCCCGGCGAGAACGCCGAGTGGACGCAACCATTGTGGCGACCGGCGGGGCAGGACGCGTTCGCGGCCACAGCCGAGCGCCATGTCGTCGTGATCGACTGCGGCATCAAGCACAACATCCCGCGGCATTTGGTCGAGAGCGGATGTCGCGTGACAACAGTGCCGGCCGATGCATCGCCGGAGGCAATCCGCGAACTGCGGCCAGATGGTGTGCTGGTGAGCAACGGTCCCGG
>CAZUCH010000131.1:0-4453 GCA_964619045.1 uncultured Planctomycetales bacterium
AGATCCTCGAATCCTCGAATCCTCGAATCCTGCTGATCCTGGCTGGACCACGGCGTGCGGGCCAGCAAGATGTTCGACGGCTTCACGTCTCGGTGAATCAATCCCACCTCGTGGGCCGCCGACAGGGCTTCCAGTAGTTGACGGAAGATGGAGCGGATGCAATCAGGCGTCAGACACGATGGCCTGTGTGTGGGAGGCTCCCCTGGCGGATCGTCGTGGCGGATCACGTCGGCCAGGCTGGGGCCGGAGATGTACTCCATCGCTATGAACGGCGTGCCGTGATGCTGGCCGACAGCGTGGACGGTGACGATATTGGGGTGCTGTAAAGCGGCGGCGGCCCGGGCCTCGCGCTCGAATCGGACCAGCGGACCACGGTCGTGGACCAGTTCCGGCCGTAGAATCTTTATGGCTACCGTGCGCCCGAGACGGGTTTCGGTGGCCTGGAGAACGATCCCCATCCCGCCGGCGCCGATCAGGCTTACGATCTCGTACGGCCCCAACCTGGCCTCATACCTCGGGTCGTTGGAATGCTCCAGGATGCCCCGCGTTATGAGACCGGGAATCGTCACCGGCCCCCGCTCCAGATCGTCCGCCAGCCGGGCCAGAGTGCTGATTTCGGCGGCCAGTTCGGGGTCGCCGGCCGCTGCGCTGGAGCTGCCGGCATCGTGGCCACGCTGGCGGCGATCGAACAGCTCATTGAGAAGCTGTCCGCGGCGAACATCTTGCGAATTCTCGTCGTATTCGGCCATCGCACCGCTGCCTGTGGGCCCTACGCGGCCGACGGGCCACGGCGGTGCCTCCAACTCCAGCATAGCGTTTTCGCCGGCGAACTTCACGCCCGACCTTGCGGCGTTTGATTGGTGTGTGTGGCGCATTCCGCGCGTATTCCGGAGTATGCTTGCACTGCGGGAGGGCGTTCTCGTACAATGAACGCTGTTTGTATGAGCGAGGCAGGGCCCACGTAGGGGCGATTGGTGGCCTTGTCGGCGGGGGCTGGGGTCGTAGGTGCCACGCGTCACGGCGGACGCACTCGAACCATGGCTCGACTTGGCTGAAGATTGTATGAAAGGGTGCTGAATATGCGATATGCCACTACTTGGGCGGGGCGACTGACGTGTCTGTGCGTGTCGGGCGTACTTCTGGTTGGAAGTGCGGCCGCCGGCACGATTTACGTTGATGACGACGCCGGTCTGGGCGGGAACGGGCAGAGTTGGGAGACCGCCTTCAAGTACCTCCAGGATGCTCTCGCCGCGGCGACGGCCGGCGACGAGATTCACATTGCCGGCGGTGTCTACAGGCCAGACGCCGCCGAGAGTTCGCCGCCTGGGGATCGCTATGCGACCTTCCAGTTGCTCGATGGCGTCGTGATTCTGGGTGGCTATGCCGGCCCGGGCCGCGGCGACCCGGATCACCGTGACATCGCGGCCCAAGAGACGGTTCTCAGCGGCGACCTAGGTGACAACGACGAGCCTGACTTCGTGAATTACGGCGAAAACAGCCTTCACGTCGTTACCGGTTCCGGCACCGATCTGAGCGCGATACTCGCTGGCGTGACCATCGCCGCCGGGAACGCAGACTACGCCTACGAGTACGAGGGCGGAGGCGTGCGCGTCAGCGCCGGCAGCCCAACTTTGATCGACTGTATGATCACGTTGAACCAGGCCGGTGGGCACGGCGGTGGAATGTACACCGCCTTTGCCGGCAGTCCCACGTTGCTCGGTTGCGCATTCTATGGGAACAGATCGCTTGGCAGCGGTGGCGGCGTGGCCGTCGCCGGAGGCAGCAGCCCCGTACTCACCGAGTGTTTCTTCATCGACAACACCGCCTATTCCGGTGGCGGCCTGTTTGCGGCTGACAAGACCTCCAGCCCGCGCCTGACCAACTGCGAGCTGCGTGGTAACGCCGTCACCGGCAGCGGCGGCGGCGTCTACATCGAGTACGAGGTCAACCTGGAACTGACGAACTGCGTCCTGGCCGGAAACTCGGCCAACGACCCGAAGGGCTCGGGAAATGGCGGCGCGCTCGCGGTGGAGTCTGCCACACTCACAGCGGTGAACTGCACGATCGTCGGTAATGACGTCGACGGTTGCGGCGGCGGCCTGGCCAATGGAGAAGACGCCACCACAACGCTGACCAATTGCATCCTGTGGGGCAACACGGCCACCGAGTCGCCGCAGGTGTGCGCCTGGGGCGATCCGGACGTGAACTACAGTTGCGTTGAGGGCGGCTGGGAGCCCGGAGTGGGCAACATCCCCACCAGCCCGAACCTGGACGAAGGGCTGAGGTTGCGGGATGGTTCGCCCTGCATCGACGCCGGCCAGAACTCCGCCGTTCCGGAGGGAATAACTCACGACGGCCAGGGCTGGCCGCGTTTCCAGGATGATCCCGCCACGGAAGACACCGGTGAAGGGACGCCCCCGATCGTGGACATGGGGGCCTACGAGTTTCCGGAAGATTGCAACACCAACGGGATTCCGGACAGCATCGACATCGCCGACTGCGAAGGTGATCCGGCCTGCGGCGATTGTGACTCGAACGGCGTCCCCGATGGCTGCGAGTACGACATTGCTGACTGCAACGGAAACCAGATAGCCGATGCCTGCGAAATCGCCCAGGGACTCTCGCCGGACTGCAACACCAACGGCATCCCCGACGAGTGCGATATCGATGGCAGGTTCCTGGCGGAGATCGCGTTCGAGTTCGAGGCGCCCGGTGCTCTCGACTGGTCGGCCTCCGAGGATGACGGCAACTCGTTCGACGTGACGCTGCCGACACCAGTCACCTTCGGTGGTTTGACCTTCGTCTCCTTTATCCAGGATTCCAATGGCTACGTCGAGTTGATCCCTGAGGGCGATGTACCGGGCTACACCGGCTACGGCGCCGTGCAGGATCTGATCGATGACGGGCCGACGCACGCGTTCTTGATGGCGGCGTACGATGACCTGAGCTCAGAGTACTACGGCTACTACGGCTACCGCCTGGAGAGCGACTACACCCTGTTCTACTGGAACACCGAGACCTACGAGGACGAAGACAGCGACTGGTTAAGCGAGTTCGAGATCATCCTCTACAACGACGGCCGTGTGCAGTGGAACTTCGACCGCGCCGAGTATGAAAACTACAGCTACGACCTCTTCAGTGGCGCGTATCTGGGTGAAGACGGGACATTGCATGAGATTGCCCGTGACATGATCCCGGCCTTCCAGAGCTGGCTCCTCGCTGACATCGCCGGCACCAGCCAGGACTGCGACACCAACGGCGTCCCCGACGAGTGCGATATCGCCGACTGTGACGGCGACCCGGCCTGCGGCGACTGCAACACCAACGGCATCCCGGATGGGTGCGACCTGGCTGGCGGTTTCAGCCAGGACTGCAACAGCGACGGCATCCCGGATGTATGCAACATCGCCGGTTGTGTCGAGGATGCCTCCTGCGCGGACTGCAACAACAACGGCGTCCCCGACGGCTGCGAGTTCGAACCTACCGACTGCGACGAGAACCTCATCTTCGACGCTTGCGAAATCGAGGCGGGCCTCGCCGACGACTGCAACGGCAACTACATCCCTGACGGCTGCGATATCGCCAGCGGCGACAGTCAGGACGCAAACTCGAACGGTATTCCGGACGAGTGTGAGTGGCCTGTGGAAGTGACGGTGTTTGAGGTCATACCACTCGACGAAGCCCTCTCACTCTCCTGGAACTCGATCCCCCTGGCCGCCGGCTATCGACTTGTTGTGGGCTCTGGCGAAGGCGGCCGAGGTCGTGCCGAGGACGTCATCGCGGACCTGGACCTCGGAGACGTCACCAGCTACGAACTGACCGGCTTGCAGAACGGGGCGTACTACTACCTGCGGCTCAGCGCCTACAACGAGGCGAGTGAGACCGACGGTGTGCTACGCTTCGCCACTCCCTGGGGCGGGCAGAAGGGGCTGCGGGCGCAGTACTCCAACGGCGCGATCGAACTCGAAGCGCCGATCTACCATGGCCACCAAGGGTACATATGTGGATTCGATGAGCCTAACTTCTACCAGGGCGAGTGTACCCCCGTCGAACTGTGCCCCGTTGATTGGGCCTGGGGCAGTTTCTCCGCCACATGGACCGGCTACGTCTATGCGCCAATCGGCGGCTCATACCACTTCGGAGGCTGGGTGGATGGCATCGTCCACGTGGAGGTGGCCGGTACGGTCGTCGGCGACATTAACACACCCGGCGGCGCCTACGGTGACTATGTGGATCTGGCTGAGGGTACCTGGGCTCCGGTGTACATGACCTTTCACAGCAACGGCGGTAGCCACAACATGCGCTTCCACTGGCGCGTGCCGGGCTTCGACACTGCCGACGTTCCGCGGGAGTATCTCGGGACGATCGTCGACTGCAACGAGAACGGATACCCGGACGATTGGGACATCGCGCACGGGCTGAGCCCCGACTGCAACACCAACGGCGTGCCCGA
>CAZUCH010000131.1:4553-7881 GCA_964619045.1 uncultured Planctomycetales bacterium
CGGTCTGTAACCACATCTGTGGGACCGGTCTGTAACCACATCTGTGGGACCGGTTTGCAACCACATCGGTCTGTAACCACATCTGTGGGACCGGTCTGTAACCACATCTGTGGGACCGGTTTGTAACCGGTCGGGTACAGCGTGCCGCACAAATCAACCGGAATCGCTGCTCCATGCCCGCGGGGGATGATTCTCACGTGACCGCCGCGCTGTTACAATACGCGTTCCCCCGGCCATGAGGTCGGCTACCGCACCACGACGAGGATCGAACACCATGCTGGCAACACTCCAACGAACGACCTTGATTCTGGGAGTCCTGGCCGCCGCTTGCGCCGCGCGCGGCGAAAGTCACCTGATGCGCGTCGCCGACGTGCACGAGGATCAGATCGTCTTCACCTACGAGAACGACCTCTGGCTGGCATCCACCGATGGCGGGCTCGCGCGCCGAATCACCAGCGACCCAGGCAGCGAGAGCTGGGCCAAGTTCTCGCCCGACGGAAAGACGATCGCCTTCTCAGCCCAATACGACGGCGGCGCGGACGTATACGTGATGAACGCCCAAGGCGGCGTCCCCACACGACTGACCTACCACCCCGCCACCGACCGTGTCCTCGACTGGTGGCCCGACGGAAAGTCCATCATCTTTCGCTCACGCCGCGCTTATCCGTCGCGCGGCGAGGAGGTCTACCGCGTGTCCCTCGACGGCGGCATGCCCACGCGGCTGCCCGTGGACCGGGCAGGTTTGGCCGCCATATCACCGGATGGCCGGCGCATCGCATACAACCGCATCAGCCGGGAGGCAAACACCTGGAAGCGCCACCGCGGCGGAACCGCCCAGGACATCTGGATGGGCAGCCTCGACGAGATGGACTACCGCAAGGTCATCGATAGCGATTGGTCCGACAACTTCCCGATGTGGCAAGGCGACGCGATCTACTTCACATCCGATCGCGAGCACGGCACGATGAATATTTTCAAGTACGATGTAACGACGGGCGACGTCAGCGCCCTGACCGCCTTCACCGAATACGACGTCAAGAGCCCCTCGATTGGCCCCGGCGCCATCATCTTTCAGCACGCAGAATCGCTGCACATCCTCGATCTAGACAGTGGGCAAACCCGTCTGGTGCCGGTCGAGATTCCGACCGACCTCAACCGCATGAGGCCAGAATTCGTCTCGATCAGCCCGTCCACCGGCAGTTTCAACCTGTCGCCCTCCGGCGTGCGCATGTTGCTCGAAGCGCGCGGCGAAATCCTGAACCTCCCAGTCGAGGACGGCGAGCCGATTAACCTGACGCGCAGCTCGGCCTCGCGCGAGAAGAACGCCGCCTGGTCGCCCGACGGACGTTGGATCGCCTTCATCTCGGATCGCACCGGCGAGGAGGAAATCTACCTCGTCGATCAGAAGGGCGAGCAGGATTGGCGGCAACTCACGAGTGGCGGCTTCGGTTTCCGTATGCACCTCGCCTGGTCGCCGGACAGCGAGCACATCGCCTTCTCGGACAAGTTCATGCGGCTGAACATCGTCGACGTCGAGACCGGCGAGATCACGGTCGCCGACACCGGCGGCTACGACGACGCCTGGGAGCGCTGGGGTATTCAAGACTACGTATGGTCGCCCGATAGCCAGTGGATCGCCTACACGAAGATGGAAGTCACGTTTTACGAGTCGGTCTTTCTGTACTCGCTCGCCGAGAAGCAGGTCCACCGCGTCACCAGCGACATGACCCAGGACTGGAGTCCGTCTTTCGACCCCGAGGGCCGCTATCTGTACTTCCTCTCCAATCGCACCTTCAACCCGCGGATGGGAATGGTCGATCAGAACAACTCCTTCTTCGACATGACACGTCCCTACATTCTGCTACTCCGGGCGGACGCCGACCATCCCTTCGCGCCGAAGGACTCCGAGGAAGAAGTGTCCGACGCGGAGGACGAGGAAGAAGCGGACAAGGACGAGGGGGACGACGCCGACGATGATGCCGATGCCGATGATGAGGAAGCGGCCGAAGAGGCCGACACCGACACTGACGTTGACACAGACGCCGACGCCGATGGTGACTTCGCTATCGATCGTGACGGTCTCCAACGCCGCATCGTGGTGGCGGACGGCGTTTCGGCGGGCACATACTTCCGGCTGGAAGCAACCGACGACGGTTTCCTGTACTTGAAGCGCCCCGAAGGGGTATTCAGCAAGTACGATTTCATCACCGACCACTCTGGCGAACGGGTTGATCTGTACGGCTACAACCTGAAAGACGCCGAGACCTCCAAGCTCATGAGCGGGATCAACAACTACCACCTTTCCGCCAAGGGCGAGAAGATGGTCTATCGCGCGGGTAGCCACTACGGCGTTGTGGGCACTGGCTCCAAATCCTCGACCAGCGACGGAGGTGTTGACTACGGCTCCGTGCGGCTTAAGGTCACGCGGGCCGAAGAGTATCTCCAGATGTTCAACGAGGCGTGGCGCATCGAGCGCGATTGGTTCTACGACGCGAACATGCACGGCCTCGACTGGCCCGCTATCGGTGCGAAATACCGCAAGTTCGTGCCGTACTGCGGCAATCGCTCCGACCTGAATTACTTGATGGGCGAGATGATCGCCGAACTCAACATCGGCCACACATACGTCGGGGGCGGCGACTATGCCGGCGGCGGGCGGCATGTTTCGACCGGCTTGTTGGGCGTGGAACTGGTGGCCGAGCCCGGCGCCGAGCACTATCGCATTGCACACATCATCCCCAACGTCCCAGGCGATCCCGGCCAATGCTCGCCGCTGGATGAGCCCGGCTGCCCGGTGAAGGTCGGCGATTACCTGATCGCGATCGATGGTGACGAGGTTACGACGGCCGACAACGTGTACATGTTCCTGCAGAACAAGTCCAGCCGTGTTGTGACGATCACATACAACGACCAGCCCAGTGCCGAGGGTGCCCAGACTCACCGATTACGAACCATCGGTAGTGAGTGGAGCATCCGTTATCGCGAGTGGGTGGAGCACAATCTGGCGTATGTGAATGAGGTGACATGCGGCGAGGTTGGCTACGTCCACATACCGGATATGGGCGAGGGTGGACTGCGCGAGTTCGCCAAGTACTTCTATCCGCAGTACACCAAGCGGGGATTGGTTATCGATTTGCGTTATAACGGCGGAGGCTTCACCGGGGACATGATCATCGATCGGCTCGAGCGGGAGATCTGGGGGATGTGCCAGCCGCGCGAGGGTGGTGTGTGGCGTAATCCCGAGCGTGTGTTTGACGGGCCGTGGATTGTACTTATCAACGAGGACACGGGCTCCAATGGTGAGATGTTCGCCGAGGCGATCAAGATC
>CAZUCH010000132.1:0-7878 GCA_964619045.1 uncultured Planctomycetales bacterium
GTTCCGCCCAGCACCGCCGCGAGGGCCTGGAGGGTTACGCGGGCGATGTTGTTGTCGACCTGCTGGGCGGTTAGCGTCGCGCCGCAGGTTTGCGTGTGGAAACGCATCATTTGGCTGCGTGGGTCTTGGGCGCCGAAGCGTTCCTTCATGATCCGTGCCCACAGACGCCGGGCGGCCCGGAACTTGGCGACTTCTTCGAGCAGATCGGTCATTGCTCCGAAGAAGAAGGCCACGCGCGGCGCGAACTTGTCGACATCGAGCCCGGCGTGCAAGGCGGCCTGGACGTACTCGATGCCGTCGGCCAGCGTAAAGCCGATCTCCTGCCCGGCGGTCGCGCCCGCCTCGCGAATGTGGTAGCCGCTGACGCTGATGGTGTTGAAACGCGGCAGATGCTCGGCGGCGTATGCGAAAATGTCGGTGATCAGCCGCAAGGACGGCTGGGGCGGGAAGATATGCGTGCCGCGCGCGATGTACTCCTTGAGCACGTCGTTCTGGATCGTGCCGGTGAGCTTGTCGGCGGGCACTCCGCGTTTCTCGCCGACGGCAATGTACATTGCCAGGAGGATCGCGGCCGGGGCGTTGATGGTCATCGACGTTGAGACCTGGTCGAGCGGGATGGAGTCGAAGAGGATCTCCATGTCGGCCAGGCTGTCGATGGCCACACCCACCTTGCCGACTTCGCCTGTCGCGAGTGGATGGTCGCTGTCGTAGCCGATCTGAGTGGGCAGATCGAAAGCCACGCTGAGCCCGGTCTGGCCGCCATCAAGCAGGAAGCGATAGCGTTGGTTGGTCTCCTCGGCGGTGGCGAAACCGGCATACTGGCGCATGGTCCAGTAGCGCGAACGGTACATTGTCGGTTGTACGCCGCGTGTGAAAGGGTACTGGCCGGGGAAGCCTACTTGATTGAGATAAGCCCGGTCGGCGGCCTCGCTATCCGCAGTCTTGGGGCAGTAGAGGGTGTCGACGGCTGTGCCGGAGACGGTGACCGTTCGGCCGGGCTGTTCGGGCATCTTGGCGGTCGACTTGGCCAGAATGGTGGCCTTCCAGTCTTCGAAGCTCTGTTGTAGTGAGTCGGTCATGGTTTGGCCTGGGCTGGGGGTTGTGGCTTATGGTCTTTGGCCGGTCGCTTGCGCTCGCGGTTCTGATCGGGGGCCGGTCGCTTACGCTCGCGGTTCTGATCGGGGGTCATTGGTGCGTCAAGACGCACCCTACGGCTGCGATCGGGGGGGCGATTGCCGATTAGTGTTAGTTGCGATTGTATGGCTTCCGCCAGTGTGCATTGGCCGTGCTGGAGTTGGGCGACTAGTTTGTTGGTGGCCGGCGTTGATAGTTGCTGCTCCAGCGCTTGCTGGCAGGCCAGCAGGGCTCCGCGTGTGACCTCGGCCGACACGCGACGATGCCGCCGCTGGACGCGTTTGTCCTCCGGGCGCTGGTCGGCGTCCAGATCGAGCAGTTTGTCGAGTAACTGGTCCACGCCCGTGCCGTCGCGGGCGGTGACGCCGATGATCTCCACGTCGGGGCCGCACGATGCGGAGGTCAGCTCCTCCTGAATCTCTGGGAGCAGACGCCGTGACTCCGGCAGGTCGAACTTGTTGACCACGACCAAGTTTGCGATTTCCAACAGGCCGGCCTTGATTAGTTGAATGTCATCGCCATATCCGGGGCCGAGCAACACGACGCAAATGTCAGCGATAGCGGCAATATCCACCTCGTTCTGGCCCACGCCGACGGTTTCGATCAGCACACGGTCGTAGCCGGCCAATTCGAGCAGTCGCGCGCAGTGCAGGGCGGCGTCCGACAGGCCGCCTTCGTAGCGATGCGTCGCCAGAGAGCGGATGAACACATCTCGGTCGACGGCGTGGCGCATCATGCGCACGCGGTCACCTAGTAGCGCGCCCGACGACAGCGGCGATGTTGGATCGACCGCGACCACGCCGACCCGGTCGCCGCGCGCCCGCAGTCGCTCCAGCAAGGCGTCGATCAGCGTTGACTTGCCAACGCCGGGCGGTCCGGTGAAGCCCCACCAGGGCACTTGTCCGGCCAGCCCGCGCAGTTGATCGCGCAGTGCGGCGGCGTCCGGGCCGCTCTGGTCCACGAGCGTCATGGCCCGAGCTAGTGAGCGCCGGTCGCGGGCGCGGATTTTGTCGAGCAGCGTCTTCATGGTGTTCAGCTTGTCGCGCGGTCGCCGGCCAGTTCGGCCGCGAAGGCCGCGAGAATCTCCGCCACCGGCGTTCCGGCCGTGAATACGTGCTTGAAGCCCAGCGCTTTGAGACGCGGGCGATCCTGTTCGGGGATGATGCCGCCGGCAAACAAGGCGATCTCGCCGGCGTCTTCCTCGCGGAGCAGATCGGCGACGCGCGCGAACAGCTCGTTGTGCGCCCCGCTCAACAGGCTCAGCCCGATTGCGTCAACGTCTTCGTCGACGGCGGTGCGGACGATCTGCTCGGGCGTTCGACGAATGCCGGTGTAGATGACCTCGTAGCCGGCGTTACGCAAAGCGCGGACGATAAACTTGGCGCCGCGATCGTGGCCGTCGAGGCCGACCTTGCCGATCAGGATGCGCCGCGGTCTGGTGGCGTTCATGTGATGGTCCCGTGCGGGCCTCGGTTGTGCGACAGTGAAACAGCGAATACGCCCATCAGCATACGCGCCCGCGCTGGGACCACAAGTGCCGGGGCGGGTTACGATAGGACCGGCAATTCGAGCCCGCGCTTCCCCGCGGCCCAACTGGTGAAGAACTCGATGTTCGGCAGAAGCTCGGCGGCGCGCTGCATGACGATGTCGTTGAAACCCAGCACGCGGCAAGCCGTCGCGGCACGCTGCGGCCAGGAGTCGATCGCGGCCACGGCCCGGTAGTCGTTACCCAGGTCCATTCGCAGCCGTGGCAAGCCCGGCGGCACGGGGAAATCCGAGCCGAACAGCAACTTGGCGTGCAGTTCGGGCCGGCGCAGCATGCGCCGGAGAAAACCGGCCTTGCCCCACGTTGCCAGCGCGGAGATGTCGGCGTAGAGCGGAGCGTCGGCCATATCCCCGGTTAGGGCGTCAACCAGTGCTCGGTACGAAGCCCGGCTGCCCAGCGGCGAGACCGGCGTGGCCACATGGGCGACGATCGTGGGCGGCATGACGCCGTCGCGGCGCAGGGTGCGGAGCGCGTCCAGCAGCGGTTCCACCGATCGCAGTTCGGGGCGGTGCGTGGTCAGCGTGTACTCCTCGCCGCAATGCACGAGCACTGGCAGGCCGAGTTGGGCGCACTTGCGCAGCACGGCCAAAGTACGCTCGTCGGCGACGTCAATGTTGTGGTGCAGCGGTATCCACTTCAACAGACAGGCGCCGGCGGCGAAAACCTCCTCAACGCACGCGACCGCATCGGAGCGATAAGGATGGACCGACGCGCCGAACAGGTAACGCTCGGGATGCCGGCGACAGACGTCGCGGACCAGGCTGTTGGACGTGTAGATGTCACTGCCGAACTTGTCTCCGGGGCCGGGCAGGGGGGGGCGGCGGCCCTGATCGTCGTGGACGGCGTCGAAGGCCAGGAGTACGTAGCGCTCGATCGGTCCGGCTAGACTGAAGTGCCGCTCGTACTCGGCCATCAAGCGGCGATCGAGTTCCTCGCCCGGGGGCGGTAGTCCGGCCAGCCGACGTGCTGCACGCCATGCCGGCCGGTGCAGCGCGCGACTGGAGACGCACGAGTCGTAATCCGTCGGTTGGTCCGGGCCGGCGTGCGAGTCGGGCGGCGGCTCGAAGCTGAACCGATCGGCCAGCGTGGCCCGTAGCCGGGAGAACGTGTAATGGCAGTGAATGTCAACGATCATCGCGTGACTCGTCAGCGGCCCATTCGGACAGATCATCGGCCAGGTTCATGGGAGTGGCGTGGCGGGCTCGTGGGACATGTGGATCGCGGCGGGACCACCGTGAGGCGCGGCGCATCAGAAAGCCGGTGATCAGTAGCCCAACTACGACGGCGCCCGCCATCCAGCGCCAATCGAACTGGTTGCGATTCGCCATCGGCGGAGCGCCGTAGGTGATCGCGGTCGGTCCCGGAGCCACGAACAGCGCCGCCGGCCGGGCCTGGCCGAAGCGGTCGTGGTATTGGCGGATCATGATGAAATAGCCGGTGACGGTGAGCGCGGCTCCCAGAGGAATGTCGGCCGAGTTCTGCGTGAATACCAGCGTGCAGGTCAATGGCTGGCCGTCGCGCTGCAACTGGATTTGCCACAGTTGCCCGAGTTGGGGGCGGTTGATGAGCGCGTATGGGTCTCGGTTGCTGCCGACGACCCCCTCGATCGTGATCGGATGCCCACGGAAGTCGGAGGGACGTTCCAGCAGATCGCGCCAGTCGGCCACGTTGATCGGCTGTTCGGCAAAGCCGGGCGAGCGCGGGTCGTTTTTGACGAACTCCAGGACGGCGTAGAAGCCCGGCTGGTGGAAGTCGAAGGCGAAATCGCGCGTCTGGGCCAGTGCTGCCCGGATGTCCGCCGGCAACTCCCAGTCGACGACCGGAGCGCTGTCGGGAACCTGACCATCGGCGCCTGTCGTCAGGCACAACAGCATGGTGCAGGCCAACGCCGATCGGCGGCGTCTCATGCGCACGGCTATTGGCACGGCGATCTAGCTACCGCTGGCTGCCGAAGTGAGCAGGTTGAAGATGAAGCCGATGAGCTGCGCGACGAAGATGTAGAGCAGGCTGGTCCAGGTCATGTTCTGATTCCTCAGTTGCGGGTCACGATGCGGCGATGATAGCTTTCCAGAGGCCACGGAGGCTACACCATTCTCGGGCAAAGTCCGGGTTGGGCAAGTCCCAAGCCGCATTGAAGAGGCGCAGCTATGGCAACGCAAGGCATAACCGTTCTGGGATTCTGTCACGGACCCGGCTCGTAACGGCTTGATGTTCGAGGCGTTACGGATAAGCTGGCCAAGGTTGGCCGAACCGAGGTGCGCTGGAGTGTGTCGCGCGGGATTCCCGTGTTTTTCGGAACCGGGACTTGACACTGGTCACTTTACCAGTAATAATATTCAGTATCAATAGAGTAGGCCCATGAACACAAGTAGACCACGCCGAAACACTCGGCAACGACAAGTGATCCTCGAAGAGCTGCGTAAGGTAAAGACGCACCCAACAGCATTCGAGTTGTGCGACATGGCGCGAAAACGGCTGCCCAAGATCAGCCTGGCTACTGTTTATCGGAACTTGGAGCTGCTGGCGGCGGACGGAACTGTCCAGAAGCTCGACTTTGGCGGAGCGCAGAGCCGCTACGACGGCAACGCCACCAGTCACTGTCATGTGCGCTGCCTCCGCTGTGGCAAGTTGGCTGACCTGGATGGTGAACAAGTGAAAATGCCTACTGACGGCTGCCTGTCGCTGAGCGGGTACGACATCGTCGGTTATCAGTTTGAATTCATCGGAATTTGCCCTGATTGCGGCGGGGCGTCGGACGAAGAGGACGATTAGCCGGGGCGGGTTGCCGCCTGCCACTGAGCGGACACTGAGGAACTCGACCACCTTACGGAGCAACAAGATGTTGAAAGAGAAGATCGAGAGTGCATTCAACAAGCAGTTGAACGCGGAGCTGTTCTCGTCCTACCTGTACCTCGCGATGGCGGCATACTTCGAGGCACAGAACCTCAAGGGAATGGCGCAGTGGATGCAGATGCAGTTGCAGGAAGAGAATCTGCACGCAATGAAGTTCTTTGATTTCATCAACGAGCGCGGCGGCAGGGTTGTCCTGGCCAAGATCGAGGAGCCGAAGGCGGATTGGAGTTCGCCGCTCGATGTCTTCGAGGACGCGTGCGCGCACGAGAGCGTGGTCACGGGCTTGATCAACAGTCTGGTCGACCTTTCAATCAGCGAGAGCGACCACGCTTCGAACGGTTTCCTCCAGTGGTTCGTCAGCGAGCAGGTCGAGGAGGAATCAACAGTCGAGGCGATCAGAGACAAACTGAAGTTGATCGGGGACAACCCGGTTGCACTGTTCATGATTGACCAGGAATTGGGCCAGCGCCCGGTGCCGGTCGTGGGCACGGCGCAGGCCTGACCAACGGCATCTCGCCTCAGTGGTCGCGGTAGCCACATAGTGCCACGGACCGGCACTGCCAGCCCGTGGCACGCTCGAACGTATTGCCTGGTATCCGGGCCGGCGAGGCGTCGGCTTCACCGGCGAAAGACCTGCGACCCTGCTTCCTAGTGGGCCGACCCAGCAGTGCCGCCGCTCTTGAGCAGTGCCCCCCCAGCATCCTCGTGGGCGATACCCAGGATTAGCGCCACGCCCACCCCCAGCACCGTCGTTACCGTCTCCTCGCTCAGCGCCCACCCGGCCTGAGCGCCCCAGGCTGCAAGCACTGTCGCCACGGCCACCTGTATTTTCCGGCTCCGCAGCGGCCACAGCCACCATCGCCAGCCAACTCGATTCGTATCCATCGTCAGATGTCCTTCCATATTGTGTGTTGATGTCATGTGGTTTTGGGAAGCGAGTATCACTCCCCAGCCGCGGCCTCCACCGGCTGTTCAGCGCTCTTCGTCCCTTGCCAGGCCGCCAAGCCTTGCTTGACACGCGCTCCCTTCGCCTGGGCCGCCTTGATCAGCAGGTCCACCGGCGATTGGTCGGCGGCCAGCTTGGCATCCACGCCCACCAACCGCAGCGCCCGCGCCCGCTCGTCTTGCAGCGCCCAGAACTCGAACAGATCACGGTCATTCCAGGCCCTGTTCAGAGCCGCGAGTTGATCCTCCGACAGCTCCGCTTCGCCGGCCTCCAGTTGCCGCCGCAGGTCGCGGTACAGCAACATGCACAGCCCTTCGTGCTGGTGATCAAACACGGTCTTCTGAACCTGGTCCGCGCGCCGTTGAGCATCCAGCGCGATCCGCGTGGACTCCGCCGTGCAGCCTCCCGCCGCCAGCAAACCCGCAACGGCCAACAGCCGGTGCGTCAGCGTGTACGCACTTCTCATAGCAAACCTCCCAACGCACTCACCGTCTTCAAGGCCGCGATGAACCCATCCGTCCAGTTCTCATTCGCCAGCGCCTCTGACATCCGGCGGGCCGTGTCGCGCAACTCCGAGTGCGACAGCCAGCCTCCGCCGGGCGCCTCGCGCGACAGCTCAGCCTGGTTGTAGTCACGCTCGGTCGGCGTGTGCGTCTGACGCACGCGCTCACTCTCGATCAGCAGCGCGTCGATCACGTGTCGGGATGCGGACACAAACGCCCGCGCCGTCTCCGCGTCGATATTCTTCACAATCGTTCGCAAATCCATCTTCAACTCCTGTGCCGGCGGGCCTACGCACCCGCCGGCCAACATTGTCTGTTCCTATAGGTCATCAATCCGCTGCGTGAGCCGCGTCAGCCATTCGGACTCCGTGGCGCGGTGCGAACGCAACTCCTCGCGTAGCGCCGTCATCGCCTCCGTGTTGGATCGAATAACGTCCAGTAGGTTCGTGTTCACCTCGGAGATCTGGCCGGCGTACTGCAACGCATCACGCAGTCCTGCCGAAGCACGCGTTCGTTCCTGACGTTCGATCCACCACATCACGAACAACACGCCCGAGATCCCCAGCGAGGGAAGCTGCGATATGAACTCCGGCAGCATCAGTTCACCAACTCATACCAGACGACCACGCTGTGACTCTTGGCCGAAACTTCATGTTCAGTCGTGACGCCCAGGGCCTTGCCGCGTTCCGTCGTCAACGCCAGGCCGCGGCCCAGACGCAGTACCAACTGCGCACCCGAGCTGACGTGCAAGGGCGGCGTGAGAGCGTCGCGCCCGCCTTCCGGGTCTGATATCAGTATCAGTCTCATGTTCCCCCAAGAAGTGAACACGACCTTCAGCACTCTGATAATCATGCCCGGCTCGGCGGGGATGAGCACCGTTTCTGTCTGGGATGTGG
>CAZUCH010000133.1:0-3773 GCA_964619045.1 uncultured Planctomycetales bacterium
TGCCGGCCGGCGGCCCCGCGAGCGCCGAAAAAAAAGGCTGACGCCCAACCGGGAGGTCGATGACGTCGCGGCTGGCGACGAGCGGGATGGTATTGGTACGCCGGAGCCCGTGGCCGGCCCGGCGCCGCTACCGGTTGTACCCGAACCTACGCCTGTGGAGTATGCCGAGCCGGCGGCCGAAGTAGTAGACGAAGCGCCGAGCGTTGTGCCCGCGGCCGGCGGCGCAACGCGTGACGGCTGGCAGACCCCGTCGGCTGAAGAGCGCGCTCGGATCGAGCGTGACCCGGTCGTGAAGCAGACCCTGGACCTTTTTGACGGAGCCCTCATCGGCTTCAAAGCCGCACCCACGACGCCGCCAGACGAGGAAACGGAGTAACGCATGTTTGGAAACCTCGGACAACTCGCCAACCTGATGAAGAACGCCGGCGCTATCAAGCAGACGATGGCGGAGATGCAGGAACGCATGAAGGCCGCTCGGCACACGGGCGAGGCCGGCGGCGGGCAAGTCAAGGCCGTTGTCGACGGCAAGAACGAACTGGTCAGCATCAAGATCGAGCCGGCTCTGATCGAGGCGGGCGATGTCGAGATGATCGAAGACCTGACCTGCGCCGCCGTTCGCGACGCCACCAGCCGTGCTAAGGAAGCCGTCCAGAAGGAAATGCAGGAACTCACCGGCGGGCTCAATATTCCCGGCATGGGCGACATGCTCGGCGGCTGACCCGTAGTGACGGGAATCTCTTGACGGCCGACTCGGAGGTCGGCCGCTACTAGTCGTCTCGCCGCCGGTTTGGCAGGGTCAAGTAATGAGCGACGTAACTCTCACAGCCCCGCTCCAGCGTCTGATGGACGAGCTGAAGAAGCTGCCCGGGATCGGTGCCCGGTCGGCGGAGCGGATCGCCTTTCATCTCCTCAAGGCCGAGCGTGATGAGGCTCTGGCCCTGGCGCAGGCCATCACCGCCACCAAGAACGAGATTCGCCCCTGCACGCGCTGCTACAACCTGGCCGACGGCGAGTTGTGCCATATCTGTGCCTCTGGGCGCCGCGACCCGAGCCAGATCGTCGTTGTGGAGCAGCCGAAGGATCTGATTAGTCTGGAAGCCACCGGTTTGATCACGGGGGTCTACCACGTGCTGATGGGCCACATCGCCCCGCTGGAAGGCATCGAGCCCGGCGACCTGACCATCGACGCGCTCATTCGGCGTGCGCGAGCTGATGAAGTGCGCGAGGTTATCCTGGCCACCAACCCCACGCTGGAGGGCGACGCCACGGCGTTGCACATAACCAGCCTGCTGGCCGACACGGACGTCGCCGTTACTCGCCTGGCGCGCGGCATAGCTCCTGGCAGCCAGATAGAGTTCGCTAACCGCTCGATGCTGGAAGAGGCGTTCCGAGGGCGGCGACAGGCGTAGCGGCCAGAGTTTGGTGTTGGCGTGCCGACGCGAGAAGTCGTCGGCATAGCACCCGACTGACCGGTTGGAAACCGGTCCCACATGGCACGCGAACACTGCTCACAGAGCAGTGGCACCCGGCACCCGACCCGCAGCATCGGGAGTCCCTTGACGGCCGACTCGGAGGTCGGCCGCTGCAAGACTCTTGCGGCAGACTGACACGCATCGGATGGTTGAATATGACGGAAGCTCTTTTCGCACTTGTCGGCTTGATCGTCGGAGCAGTGGCGGCGTGGCTAATCGCCGGCAGCCGGGCGCGGGCCGTGGGGATCAGAGCGGCTGCGGAGCTTGAGACGCGCCTGGGGATTTCCGAGAGCAGTCTGGCGGCGGAGCAGGCGCGTGTTGGCCAGCTTGACGAGCAGTTGGAGCATGCCCGGTCCGAGTTGCGTGACGTGCAGCAGGCTCGGACCGTCGCCGAGACGCGTCTTGTGGAGTCGCAGAAGAACATCGAGCAGCAGAAGGAGCTGCTGAGCGAGGCGGAGAAGCGGCTCAAGGATGCGTTCGCCGCGCTTTCGACCGATGCGCTGCGGCACAATAGCGAGGCCTTCGCCAAGCAGACGGCCGAGAAGGTCCGACCGCTCGCCGAGGCGCTCAAGCGTTATGAGGAAGAGATCAAGCAGGTCGAGAAAGCGCGCCAGACGTCATACGCCGGGCTGACGGAGCAACTGAAGGCGTTGGCCACGACGCACTCGAACCTCACGCGTGAAACGTCGAGCCTCGTTCATGCCCTGCGAACGCCGCAGGTCAAGGGTCGCTGGGGCGAGTTGCAGCTTCGTCGGACGGTCGAGGTGGCGGGGATGCTGGAGAACTGCGACTATGTCGAGCAGTTCACGGTGGACGGTGACGAGGGCCGGCTGCGTCCCGACCTGCTAGTGAAGCTCCCCGGCAACCGCACAATCGTGGTCGATTCGAAGGTCTCGACCAACGCCTATCTCGACGCCCTCGGCACATCCGATCCGGACGTTCAGCGCAAGCACTTGGCACGTTATACCAGCGCAATTCGCGAGCATGTTCGGGCACTGTCTAGCAAGGCCTACTGGAGCCAGTTCGAGTCGACTCCCGATTTTGTGGTGATGTTCGTCCCCGGAGAGTCGTTCTTCAGCGCCGCGCTAGAGCAGGATCGCACGCTGATCGAGGACGCCATGAGCAGTCGAGTGATCCTAGCGTCGCCGACGACGCTGATCGCCCTGCTGCGTACCGTGGCCTACAGTTGGCAGCAACATACTCAGCTTGAGAATGCCCACAAGATCGGCGAGGCGGCCAGGATTCTCTCGGAGCGCGTCAACAAGTTCGCCGAGCACATGGGCAACGTCGGCAGCCACCTCGCACGTGCCACCAAGACCTTCAACGAAGCCGTTTCGTCGTGGGAGGTGCGCATCCTCCCAGCAGGGCGGAAATTGGAGCAGTTGGGCATCAGCACCAAGCAGGGTGAGTTCGCGCGGCTTGACCGCGTGGAAGCGACTCCGCGATCGATTCCGTCGGGCGAGTCACGAGAGGACGACGAATCGAGCCCCCAAGTCTGAAGGCTTAGGCCACCCGCCGCGCTGTTTGGGGCCCGTCGCTGACGCTCAGGGTTCTGTTCTGGGGGGGCGTCGGTTATCCGCGCAGGTAGGTGTAGCCCGCGAGAGCCAGGTTTCCGATGACCATTGCCGGATAGACCATGGTCGCGACCATTCCGAGCAGGATTGCCGTGGTGCCGACCGGGCGTTCCTTGAAACGCCGTTTGAGTGAGAGCGGGAAGTTGAAGAAGGTGTCGAAGACGGCGTGTTCTGGCAGTCCGCCGCTCTCGCCGAAGACCGGTATGATTCGCACGGCGCTCTTGGCCCAGCGTCCGGCCATGAAGCGGGCCAGGGCGGGGTCGTGCGCGACCATCTGGAGCGGGAACGCCAAGTAGCCGATCACGTGCAGGAACGAAACCGGGGCGGCGATGTAGTAGTTGCGAATGTCCCGCTCGCGGATCATCAGGTAGAGCACGAACAGGCCACGGGCGATTGAGCCCGGCGAGATCGGCATGAGCTGGATGGCCGTCCCCGCCGCCGCTCCGGCCGCCAGCGCGGTCTTCCAGTCGATATGCTGCACGTAGTAGGTATAGTAGCTGACGGCCAGGCCGACGATGACCATCACTATTTGCGTCACCGGCACTGTGCAGATATGCACGGCCAGGCACTTGAGGTACTTCTGGATATAGGGGTCTTTGACCTGCTCGGCGATGTGTTCAGCTTCCGCCGGCGTCAACATGCCCTCGTCGCGTCCCAGCCGTACCTGGTCGAGCAGCCAGTTCTCTCGGAACTCCGGGCAGCGGAGGAAATCGAGCACGAAGCGGGC
>CAZUCH010000133.1:3873-7862 GCA_964619045.1 uncultured Planctomycetales bacterium
CCGCCACGCGCGGCGGAGCGGACCGTCGAGTCGGTGAGGAGACGTAGGCCGTGGTGGGTGATGTCGGGGAGGCTGCCCCGGTGGATCGGCTCTTGTCGCTCGAGTTCGTCGAGCGCCGGCTGCAAGTCCTCGAAGTCCTCGCGATGTTCGGCGATGAAGGCCCGAAACCGCTCCAAGTCCGGCCGATCGAACTGCACGAGTCGGCCGTGATAGAGGCCGCGCGGAATCAACCACAGATCCGCCGGACTCATCGGCAGGAAGGGCAAGAGAGCCAATCCGGCTCGAAAGTCAATCGCGGTGACTCCGGCGTCGGGCGAGTCATTCGCATCGGTGCGTTTGAGGGCGTTGGGTTGGCTCTTGCAGGTCCACCACTCGTATTGGCGCGCCAATTCCGGCGCACCCATCTCGTGCAGGAGCGCCACGAGTTGGTCCATGAAGTGCTTCTTGTGGACGTACTCGCCGCTGTTGGCGCCCTTGGGCGGTTCGCCGTCGAATCTCCAGCGGTCGAAGAGTTGATCGTCGACCTCGAACTTCCAGGTGCGTCCGTCTACCCACTCGTTGATCTCGCCGAAGCTGTGCAGGTCGGCGTCGTGGAATGTGGCGTAGGTGTCGCAGATGGCGTCGTCGCGTCCGAACTTGCGTGCCGCGGCTCGGCGGATGATTTTCTGCCAGAGCACGCCCACGCGTACGCCGGCGGGGTTTACCTGGGCACTGAACGCCCCCTGATATGCCAGGAAGTAGAGGAAGTTGCGGAACAGGCATGAGAGACCCGAGGGCGGCTTGAGGATCTTGATCGCGTACGAGCGGCCGACTTCCAACCCCACGATCGGCTCATCGTCGGTCTCGAGTTGCGTGATTGTTATGCGATAGACCTGCCCCGCGAAGCCTCCGCCGACGAACTTCTCTATTCTGGCGACGACCCGGCCGGTGTTGGCCGGGACCACGCCCGTAATCCGCAGATCCAGCACGTCGCCCGTGTCGTAGCGCGCTCGGCGAAAGGGCCGCACCAACTCACACTCGGCGAACCGCGTCTCAAGTTGCCTGCGTAATGTTGGTGGGGTGGCACTGTGCGCCACACCCGGCTCGCCGCGTGCCACCGTCATGGTCATCCACATCTCCAGGGTCGCCGGCCCGTGCCGACATATGCTGCTGATTCTATCGGAGAAATGTGAGCCGTGCTTGCGCAGGGGGCGCGATGGTCCCGGTCCTGGCCGATAACAGCTTCCGTACGGCGGTCGAAGCGGCACTCGGTGTTCCCTGTACCGCCAAGGGGGGAGAGGGTGGATTGACGATTGGAGATTCGAGATGCGTGGGGCCGGCATCCGACGATTCAGGTGTAATGTAGCACTGGGGGGCGACGCCGGCAGATCCGCGATGCGCAAGTCCGGCCGGGCCGCGACGCCCAAGTCCACCCAGCAATGCCTCCTGCCGATAGCAAACGCAGTTCGGAGCCGGTGCGCGCGCCAGAGTTGGCACACGCGCCCGCTATCCAAGTCCGTCCTATGCGCGCGGAAGGAGACAAACATGTCGACCAAAACGCTCAAGCTCGTGCCGTTGCTGATCATATGCCTTGCACTGACCGCCTGCGACGGCGTCAATCCGGCTGACCTGCTCAACACGACCGGCGCGACGCCGAACGCCGGGGCCGACGACACTGCCGTGACGCTTAGCGGCACGATCAACCCCGGCCAGGCCGCCAAGCAGCGACCGCGCGCCCAGGAGACGACCTACCCCTACACGATTGTGGCCCAAAGCGACGCCACCGGCGCGATCTTCCGTCAGGAGACTGAGAGCGACGGCAGTTTCGCGCTCGGCATTCCGGCCGGTGAAGAGGGCAGCTCGTTCGTGGTCACCGTGCTGGCACCCGACGGCCGGGCCGTCGGCCCAGTGGTTCTCGGCACCAGCGACGACGACGGAGTGACCGGGCTCAAGATGCAGCGCGACGCCTCCCTCGGTACGATCGACCTGCCCGCCGACACCTCCGCGGCCCCCATTCAGCCGGGCGACGACAGTAACGTCGACGACCTGTTGGACACCGACCTTGCCGTCCGGGTCGATCAAACCGGCGTCCCGGTCGGTCTGGCGTCATTCGGCAAGGGCGACGCGGCCGACACCGACCAGCCCGGCGACGGTCGCCACGCCGACCGTGACGGCGACGGGCTGATCGACATGTTCGATGCCGACGATGACGGGGACGGCACGGTCGACGACTTCGATGACGATAGCGACGACGACGCCACGGGCGAGGAATCCGACGGCATCGGCGTCAACTTCTTCATGAACCTCAAGATCAGCTCCGAGCAAGCCCACACCTACTACTCCGGGACCACCAGCGAAATCAACGCCCGCCTGGCGACGGATACCGTCATCACGTTCGAGACCTTCAACGAGACCACGACTTCGGCGACGATCACCGCGGCCCAGATGCTCGAAACCCCCGGCCCCGCCTATCTGCCAACCGCCACCACCTTCTCCAACGACGTGTGGGCTGACCTGAGCTACGCGCTGGTCGACGCGGGCGACCGCTTCGAGCAGTTCGTGATCCCCAACGATCTGATGAACGCCGGCGACACGTTCACGCTCGAGGTGACGTTCGACGACGGCACAACGACCCAGTACACGAGGATGATCAACTACGTCTTCAAGAACATCCCGACGCTGCTCCAGTATGGCGTCATCGGCAGCCTCACCAATTTCGATGTGGACGACGCCACGGTCAGCGGCACTGCCGCCAAACCCATCCCGTTCGATGGCACGCAAGACCTCACTGTGGTCTACACGCCCCCGGTCGATGAGACCGGCGCCGTCGTGACCGGCATGTTCTACACGTTCCAGGTTTTCTACAACGCGGCCGACGACGGTTCACAACTCAACAACGACATCGACACCAGCGCCACTTGGCCCACGGGCCTCACTGGGATGGACAACGCCGGCCATTACCGTGTCGAACTGGCCGATCTGCCGGCCTTGTCAGCAAGCGACACCTACACTGTGACGCTGCCCAAGGAGTTGTTCCCCGACACGGTCACGCTCACCGACAGCACGACCGAGACTGTTGGCGCCTACAAGGTCGATATCACGGCCGAATCTACGTCCGGTAATGCCGGGATCATGCTGGTCTTTGAGAAGCAGTAGGCGGGTGAAACATCAGAAGCTATCCCACGACCCCCGTGCCACAAGTCCTGGGATAGGTTCAACGTACTCAAGCGGCACGCCGACCCTCGCGGCGTGTCGCCTTTTTTTGCCCAAGTCATGCCTTGCAGCAATCTGCCGTGACACAAGGCCGTGTCACCCACTTGCGGGCCGGTCCTGACGCGGTATACTCGCGTCGTCACAGCAGTGGGGTCCGGGCCTGCGATGTGGAGGGTGCTAGTTCGTGTCGGCAACGGCTGGCGCGGGTAGCGCTGTTTGTTTTTGGCGGCGTTGATGAAGGATGCCGCCAAACGGATATGGTAGAGATGCGCTTGCGACACGTCTTGGCCCGAGTCCGGCGTGGTTCGCGCTGTTGAACATCGTGAGCCCGCCCGATGCGGCATGTTTGAGGTAGACCATGCGACTAGGTAGAGCGGCGACGTACGCGGTCCTGGCCACCGCGCATCTGGCGGAACACGGTAACGGTACTCCCATCCAGGGGCGCGACATCGCGGAAGCATGCGGCCTCCCAGCCGGCCACCTGCTCAAGATACTCCAACAGCTTGTCCGAGCCCGCATCCTCGGAAGTGAGCGCGGCCCCGCGGGCGGATTCTTCCTGCGCAAGGCGGCCGGCGACATCACACTGCTCGAGGTCATCGAATCGCTCGAAGGCCCGATCAACGGCGACCTCGTACTGCGAACGGCGACGGCGTCCACGGAAGGGGTTCGCGCGCGACTCGAAGAAGCCTGCCACAACGTCGCCAACCACGCCAAGTCCGTGCTGAGCGGCACAGTGATTGCCGACTTCGTCTCGGGCTGATCCGGGCGATCGGTGTCAAGAGACGCGCTAGGATCAC
>CAZUCH010000134.1:0-7860 GCA_964619045.1 uncultured Planctomycetales bacterium
CCAGATTCAGGACCCGCGTTAAATGAGGCAGGCCATGATCGGTGAAATCCGGGAAAAAGGGCATCGGCGCGTTAAGCCAGACTTGAAAGTTGCCAAGCGACTGGTTCACGGCTGTTTGCAGAGCGTTGTCGCCTTTCGACAGGTGCTGCGACAGACATTTCGGGATCTTGACATTCTGATTCGGCATCCACACCTTCCCTGAAGCCTATTCCTACGGCAGCGGATTCTAACTTGTGGCACTTGCGCCGTCCAACGTGCCGTCGGCGACGGTCGCTGAGAGCGTGTATGAGAAGTCACAAGGGGAGTTTCCACACTGCGGCGGGTCCGTGACAACGTAACCACGTGCTGGTGCCGGCGGCAGAGCCACCGTAATGTTCCTCACTGCCGCGGAAGGCGGATTACACCCGGACGGCCATGTGAATCGCCGGATTCGCATTCAGAACAGAGGCAGAGGTGCATCATGGGCAGGCGACCCACCACAACCAAGGTAGTCGGATTGATAGTTGGGCTCGTCGTGACGGCGGGAGCGGTCTATTCCGTCTTCTTCATCGACTGGTGCACTGAAGTGCCGTCGGAGCCCGTCTTGGTTCGGCCACTGAAGACGATGGTGATCGAGTCGCCGTTCTCAGCATCGGCCCGTAAGTACCCCGGCAAGGTGCGGGCGGACGAGGAGGTTCAACTAGCGTTCCAGGTGGCCGGTCAGTTGATGGAGTTCCCCGTGAAGAAGGGGCTGGACGTGGCCCAGGGCGACTTGGTCGGGCGGCTCGATCCGCGCGACCACGCGAACACACTCGCCACGCTGCAAGCCGCCCTCGACTCGGCCGAGGCCGAGTACGAACGCATCAAGGGGCTGTCGGATCGGCAGAATGCGACCGAGAAGGAGCAAACGGACTCGAAGGCGCTGTACGATGCCGCCGTGGCCAGAGTGAGCATTGCTCGCAAGGCCCTGGACGACACGTGCCTGTATGCCCCGTTCGCGGGCGTGATCGCCGACACGTACGTCGACAATTTCCAGAACATCAATGCCAAGCAGGCGGTCCTGAGCCTCCAGGAGATCGAGCACCTCGAGATCGTGGTGAACGTGCCCGAAGAACGCGTTATTCGGGCAGTGCGGGACGTCAAACTACCTCGCGACCCAAGTGAACAGGGTAGACGTGAGGCGGAACACTATCGGTTTGTTGCGATGTTTGAGTATCTGCCGGACCGTGAATTCGAGGTGGAGTTCAAGGAGTTCACGACCGAGGCGGATCCAGTTACGCAGACATACGCCGCCACGTTTGCCATGCCGACGCCCGCCGATGTCACGATTCTTCCGGGGATGACGGCGACCATCTACGAGTACCAGCGGAAGCCGGACTCGACGAAGCCCGCGGCCTACGCCGTGCCCGCTGATGCGGTGCCGGTCGATGGCCAGGGCAACTACTTCGTTTGGGCTGTGCGGGAAGCGGGCGGCGACACGGGCACGGTGCAGCGCGTCGATGTGCGGGTTGGCGAGATGGTGGGCGATGACATCCTCGTGCTGGCGGGCCTCGAGCCCGGCGATCGAATCGCCTTGGCCGGCGTTCACCTGCTTCAGGAAGGCCAGCGGGTTCGGCCGTTCTCGGCCAGCGGGGACGCCACACGATGAACATCGCCGAAGCTTCAATACACTATAAGACCGTCACGCTGGTGATGACGATCCTCGTGATCGGTGGTGGTATCTGGGCGTACGATGGGCTGGGCCGGCTCGAGGATCCCGAGTTCACCATCAAGGACGCGCAGATCTTCACGAACTATCCCGGCGCGACCGCGATGGAAGTCGCCGAGGAGGTCACCGACGAGATCGAAACCGCCGTGCAACAACTCGGTCAACTCGACTTGGTGACCAGCATCTCCGAACCCGGTCGGTCCACCGTGCGTGTCAAGATGAAGGAGAAGTACGACAAGTATTCGCTACCACAAGTCTGGGACGAATTGCGGCGCAAGGTCAACGACGCCCAGGCCGACCTCCCACCGGGAGCCGGGCCATCACTGGTCTTCGACGATTTTGGCGACGTGTTCGGCGTGTTCTACGCGGTCTACGGTGACGGCTACTCGTATGCGGAGATGAAGGAGTACGTGGACGTGCTGCGTCGCGAGCTGTTGCTGTGCGAAGACGTGGGCAAGATCACGATCTATGGCGACCAGCCCGAGGTTGTGTATGTCGAGATTCCTCGAGCCCGAATGGCACGCTTGGGCATCTCGCCGATGATGATCCAGCAAACGCTGCGCAGCCAGAACCTCGTGCAGCATGCCGGCAGGGTCGAGGTCGGCGGCCAATACATTCGCATCCAGCCGACCGGCGAATTCACATCGATCGAAGACATCGGCGACCTGCTGATCCTTCAGCACGACGGCTCGCCAAGCAAGATGTACCTGAAGGACGTGGCGACAGTCAGACGGGGGTATATCGACCCGCCCAACACGATCATGCATCACAACGGCCGGCCGGCGATCGGCCTGGGGATCTCCACCGTGCTCGGCGGAAACGTCATCACGATGGGCGACTCGGTCAAGCAGCGCCTGCGCGAGCTGAAGGTCGAAACGCCTATCGGCATGGAAATCGGCGTCATTGCACACCAGGCCGATTCAGTCAACACGGCGGTCAACGGGTTCATCGTCAGCCTCGCCGAGGCCCTCGCGATCGTCATCGGCGTGCTCATGCTCGCGATGGGCTTGCGCAGCGGCATGCTGATAGGCTTCATCTTGCTGCTGACGGTCCTGGCGACGCTGGTCGTCATGAAGATGCAGGGCATCATGCTCGAGCGCATCAGCCTGGGGGCGCTGATCCTCGCACTCGGCATGTTGGTGGACAACGCGATCGTTGTCGTCGAGGGCATCCTCGTGAATCTCCAACGCGGCATGGACCGCGTCAAAGCCGCCAGCCAGGCAGTCCAGCAGACGATCTGGCCGTTGCTGGGCGCCACGGTCGTCGCGGTGCTCGCCTTCGCCGCCATCGGAGTTTCGCAAGATGCCACCGGCGAGTATTGCCGCTCGCTCTTCCAGGTAATCCTCATCTCCCTGATGATGAGCTGGGTGCTGGCGATCACAGTGACGCCGCTGTTCGGCGTTATGTTCCTGAAGGTCTCAACCATTGGCGGCGGCGACCCGTACGGCGGCATCTTCTTCCGGGGCTACCGCGCCTTAGTCACGTTCTGTATGCGGACACGCTGGGGGACCGTCGTTGTGCTGCTCGTCCTGCTGGTGCTGTCGATTCGTGGCTTTGGATTCGTCAAGCAGAGCTTCTTCCCGGATTCGACGCGGCCGCAGTTCATGGTGCACTACTGGCTGCCACAGGGCACACACATCAGTCGCACGGAGGCTGATCTCGAACAGATCGAAGCGCACTTGCGGTCGCTGGAGGGCGTGACGGATGCTTCCACGTTCGTTGGTCGCGGCGCCCCGCGGTTCATCCTCACGTACTCCCCCGAGGACGCGAACAGCGCCTATGGGATGCTGCTGGTGCGCGTCGACGACTACCGGAAGATCACGGAAGTGCTGCCGGAGGTGCAGGCGTACCTGGACGAGAGCTTCCCGGACGCGCAGTCGTTCGTACGACGGTTCATGCTTGGGCCGGGTGACGCGCAGAAGATCCAGGCTCGCTTTCGTGGTCCGGACCCGGATGTTCTGCGCGAACTGGCCACCGAGGCTCGATCGATCATGCGCGCCGAGCCCGGCACCACCGATGTGATGGACGACTGGCGACAACGCGTACCGCTGATTCGCCCCATCGTCGCCGAGGCTCAGGCGCGCAACGCGGGCATCACGCGTTCCGAGATTGCTGGGGCGCTGCAAGCCGCGTTCGAGGGCACGCGGATCGGCGTATATCGCGAGGGTGACAAGCTCCTGCCGATCGTCGCACGCAGTCCCGAGAACGAGCGCGGCGACGTCGAGAACCTCCATGACGCGCGTATCTGGAGCCCGGTTGCCGGCCAGACCATCCCGATCAGTCAGGTCGTGCGCGGTTTCGGGGCCCGGTCTGAGGACTCGGTGGTCTGCCGCCGAGATCGTCTGCCCACGCTCACGGTCAAATGCGATGCGAAGTCTGAACTGGCCAGCGTCTTATTCGACCGACTGCGGCCGAAGATTGAGAAGATCGAGTTACCGCCGGCGTACACGCTGGAGTGGGGCGGGGAGTACGAGGACTCGCGTGATTCACAAGCGGGCTTGGCCGGGCGGATGCCGGTTGTCGCGTTGCTGATGGTGCTGGTGGTGATTGTCCTGTTCAACTCGATCCGCCAACCACTGATCATCTTCCTGACGGTGCCGTTGGCTATCATTGGGGTAACCGCGGGGCTCCTGCTGACGAATCAGCCGTTCGGTTTCATGGCGATCCTGGGTTTCCTAAGCCTAAGCGGCATGATGATCAAGAACGCAATCGTCCTGATCGATGAGATCAACCTGCAAACCCGTAGCGGCAAAGAGCCGTTCATGGCGGTTGTGGATTCTGGCGTTAGCCGCCTACGGCCCGTCGCGATGGCCGCGCTGACGACCGTGCTGGGGATGATCCCCCTGCTGACTGATGCGTTCTTCGTGGCGATGGCGGTGACCATCATGTTCGGATTGGCGTTCGCCACCATACTGTCGCTCGTTGTCGTTCCGGTGCTGTATGTCTGTTTTCTTCGGGTTCCATCGCCGCAAACGTCAACCTGATGGCGGCGAGTCGTGGGCATTATTACCAAGAACCTGGTCCTCTTTGCGTCACCAGGACTTATGCGTTTCAGCTTCGAATCAGAAGCGGCCCTGATGCCGCCGCACAGAGGCGGAGGAGCTTTGCCGCCGAGGGCTGGGTCGGGAGAGGTGCAACGGGACGGCCGGATTACGCAGCACTCTCTCGCTCGCGACCCTAGAGTTGCCGGCGAAAAACCGGGGGCAAAAAAATCTCGGGCGCGAGGTTCCGTCGGCCGAACAGATCGGGTAAAGTACGCCCCGGATTGGTAAACGTATGCAAGACCGGGCGAGATACTCGGGACGCGTCAGTTCAAAGATCCGCGACGCAATCCCGGCACGTCTTTCAACTTGCGGAAGGTGGTAGAGTATGAGTGCATCGACTACGAGCACCGATGGTGGCAAGTGGATCCCCACGTCCTGCGGGGGATGTTATGGCCAATGCGGCATCAAAGCCAAGGTGGTCAACGGCGTGGTGGTCGCGCTGGAGGGGAACCCTGATACGCCCGCCGGCAGCGGGCGCATCTGTGCCAAGGGCACTGCGGGACTGATGACCCTCTATGACCGGCACCGCGTCAACTACCCGGTCAAACGGACGAATCCGGAGAAAGGGGTGGGGGTCGATCCCAAGTGGCAGCGGATCACCTGGGAGGAAGCCCTTGAGACGATCGTCGACAGATTCAAGAAGATGGATGATCACCGCGGCACGTATTTCCAGGCCACCACCGTGCAAACCAGCGAGATTCGTTTCGCCGTGGTCGCGTTCATGAAGGCCTGGGGTTTCAAGAACTACTGGGTTTCCGGCGGTGGTTTGTGGTGCGGCAACGGTGCCCACTTCATGAATGGCATCATGCACGCCTCTTGGTCGATCATCCCCGACTGGAACTACAACAAATACACGATCTATTTCGGCTGCTCGAAGGGCCACGGTGCGGGGCACGCCGCCCTGCAGAGTGCCCAGTGGGTCGCGGATGCTCGGGCGGAGGGAATGAAGGCGGTGGTCTTTGACCCCTTCCTGTCCACGCAGGCCTCTAAGGCCCACGAATGGGTGCCGTGCCGGGTGGGCACTGACGGCGCGATCGCGTTGGGGATGCTCAACGTCATCTTGAACGAGATCGGCCAATGGGACGGCCCTTACCTCAAGCAGAAGACAAACGCCCCCTACCTGGTCCAGCCGGACGGGCATTACAAACGGGATTCCAAGACCAACAAGCCGTTTGTCTGGGATACCGGGGATAACAAGGCGAAGCTGTTCGACGACGAGACCGTCAAGGATTACGCCTTGCTGGGAGAGTATGAGGTTGATGGTGTCAAGTGCCATCCGGGGTTCCAGCTTCTCAAGGACCATGTGAAGAAGAACTATCCGCTGGATAAGGTGGCGAAAATTTCCAGCGTGCCCGAATCGACGCTACGTCGCGTAGCGACCGAGTTCGTGACAAACGCCCGGATCGGCAGCACGGTCATGATCAATGGGCACGAACTTCCGCTGCGGCCGTCGGCTGCGATCTTTTTCCGCGGCAGCCAGGGACACGTGAACTCCGGCTGGAACTGCCTCGAAATCGACCTGCTCAACCATGTCGTCGGCGCCGCGGACGTACCGGGCGGCGCCATGGGGCATGGCCCGCCGGTCTCGCAAGGCCATCCGGACACCGGCAAGCCGAACACCGTGCCATACACTTGCCCGGACGGCCTGATGGTGGTCAAGGGTTGGGTCTACGACCACAAGCCGTATCCGTTGCACGAGCCCGGCCCGCCGACGCGCCTGGATCTCCAAGACATGTTCCCCTGCTCGGTCTACAACGCGTTCACGATTTGCACGCCCGAGTGGGAACAGTACATGAAGGACTTCAAGATCGACTACCGGCCGGAGATCATGATCAACTTCGGCTCCAACTCCGTGATGACGATGGCGAACGCCGAGGAGGTCACGGAGAACTTCCTGAAGAAATTCAAGTTTGTGTTCTCGTTCAACATCTACCAGAACGAGTTCACCGAGGCGGTGGCCGACATCGTTCTGCCGGACGCCTGTTACCTCGAACGCTATACGCCGTGCGTCACTTTCCCGTCGACCTTCTGTCACCCGACGGGGATGGACCACTGGGTCTGGCAGATTCGCCAGCCGGTCATCGAACCGCTGTACGAACGCCGCGACTTCAACGAGATGATGCTCGAGATTGCCAAGCGGCTCGGCATCCAGGACAAGTACTACCAGGCGATCAACGACATCATCCCGGTTCGCTACGGCGGCGAGATGGCTGACGAATACAAGCTGGACCCCAAGGGTGATCATAGCTGGCCGGATATTTGCGACCGTGTGCTCAAGGACCGCCTTGGCCCGGAGAAGGGCCTGGAAGCGCTGAAGAAGACCGGCTTGGAGAAATGGCCGACCAAGACCGAGGAAATGTACTGGCGGTGGTTCACTCCGGTTCGTGTGCCGATCTACTTCGAGTTCTTCCTTGAGAGTGGCAAGAAGCTCAAGAAGCTGCTGTCCTCGTACGGACGGGAAGACCTGGTTGACTACCGCTTCTATACGCCGCTGGCGGAGTGGTTCCCGTGCCCCTCGCATGAGGAGAAGGATCCCTCGTTCGACCTGTGGGCGTTCAGTTGGCGTCCGTCGTTCCATACACAGTCGTCGACTCAGAATAACCCGTGGCTCGACGAAGTTTCGGTCAACGACCCGTTTGTCTACCTGATTCAGATCAACGCTGACTTCGGCAAGAGCAAGGGCCTCAAGGACCACGACATAGTCTGGGTCGAGAACCCGGACGGCAAGAAGATCAAGGGACCGGTGAAGCTCGTCGAGGGCATGCACTATGAGCACTTGGGCATCGCCGGCTGCCACGGCCACTGGGCACGGGGAACGCCGATATCCAAGGGCAAGGGACAGTTCTTCGATGATTTGATCAATCCGGACCTCAAGCACACCGATTCTCTCACACAGGGATCGGACGCCTGCGTCAAGGTCAAGATCTACAAAGCTTAGAAAGGTGACTGAAAAATGGCGCGATTAGGGTTTGTAATCGATCTGAAACGCTGCTACGGCTGCTACTCTTGCCAAGTTGCCTGCAAGGCCGCGAACCACACCCCGCAAGGCATCGACTGGGCCAGGTGCGTACCGGCGGAGACAGGCAAGTTCCCCCCAAGCTTTGCGGCAGATGGTGCCGCTGGTCTGCC
>CAZUCH010000135.1:0-7847 GCA_964619045.1 uncultured Planctomycetales bacterium
CTGGCGCTGGGCTGCGAAACCATGCAGGTGTTTGTCAAGAACCAACGGCAGTGGCGGGCCAAGCCGTTAGCCCCGGCGGATGTCGAGCGGTGGCACGAGTTGCTGGCGAGCAGCGGTGTGGACCCGGTTGTGGCCCACGCCACGTATCTGATCAACCTGGCCAGCCCCGATTCGGCGCTACGTGCGCGCAGCCAGGAGGCCTTCGCCGAGGAGTTGCTGCGTTGCGATGAGCTGGGTATCCAGTACATGGTCGTGCATCCGGGAGCCGTGAAGGAGTCGTCGCGGGAGGAAGGTGTGCGGCGGGTGGCTCGGGGGCTGGACTCGATCTTCGAACGGTATCCGGACTTGTCGCCGATGGTCCTGCTGGAGACGACTGCCGGTCAGGGAACGACGTTGGGACGCACGTTCGGGGAGCTGGGGGCTATCATCGGAGAGGTTTCGGAACCTACGCGGGTGGGAATTTGCGTTGATACGTGCCACATATTCGCGGCGGGCTACGATATTCGCACGCCGTCGGGGTATGCGAAGATGCTCGCCGAGGCCCAGCGTGACGTTGGGCTAGAGCGGATACGCTGCTGGCACCTGAACGACAGCCGGGGGGCGCTGGGCTCGCACCTCGACCGTCACGCCCACATCGGGCATGGTGAGCTGGGACGGGATGCGTTTCGTAACGTCTTGACCGACAAGCGTTTCCTTGGTGTTCCGCTGTTGCTGGAGACTCCCAAGGGCGTGGATGAGCGCGAGAGGGATTGGGACGTTGTGAACCTGGCCTGCTTGCGTGGGATTGAGGATTCAGGATTGGTGGGTGAGGATTGAGGGGGCGCGCTGGTATACTGGTGGATCGCCGCCGGTGATGGTGGGGTAGTTGATAGCTCGCGAAACGAGGTGTAGTGATGTCGAATGGGGAGTTCAGTAACGCTGACGCCGCCAAGGAGACTTGGCGTATTTTTCGGATCATGGCGGAGTTCGTTGAGGGGATCGAGGAGATGGGACGGGTGGGTCGTGGCGTGACGATCTATGGATCTGCGCGGACCGCGCCGGGTGAGCCGCATTACGAGCTGGCGTACGAGTGCGCCCGGCTGGTGGCCGAGCGGAAGTACGCGGTCATCACGGGTGGTGGGCCTGGGATCATGGAGGCGGCCAACAAGGGTGCGATGGACGCGGGCGGGATGAGCGTGGGGTTGAATATCGCCCTGCCGGAGGAACAGGCTCCGAACGAATACCAGAACATGTCGCTGGACTTCCACTACTTCTTCGTGCGGAAGGTGATGTTCCTCAAGTACGCCATCGGGACGATCTGTCTGCCGGGCGGATTCGGGACGATGGACGAATTCTTTGAAGCGATGACTCTGATCCAGACGGGCAAGGCGCCGCCGATGGGCGTGGTTCTGGTGGGGGTGGATTTCTGGAGCCCGTTGGTGGATTGGCTGCGGGATACGCTGTTGCGGAAGTATGGCAACATCTCGCCGTCTGATCTGGATCTGTACACGGTCACCGACGATCCGGAGGTGGCGGTGAACACGATCTGCGAGCTGTATGAGAAACGCCAGGGCGGCGCCGGCATCCCCCCCACCGCTGGACAGATGCAGCGCCACCCGCAAGATCGACTGACGCCGGAAGGCACTGTTTACGGCGTACCGCCATTGATACCGCGGCATCGCCATGACCGAGAGAAGAGGTAGGCGACGACGGTCTGGCGATTCGAGGCCTACTCGTGCCCCGGCCTGCGGGCCGGCTTCTGGTCTTTGGCCTTCTGGTCTTCGCGAGTCGCGTCTCTGATTTCGCGGAGGAGGCCGGTGATCTCGGTCAGCTTCTTGTTGGCGGTCCGCAGCTCCTCGACCATGTGCATGCGCTGTAAGCCGCTGTCTGGAACCTGGGCCTGGGCTGCCGGAAGCGCGCCGAGCCCCTGCCAGAGCAATCCGGCGATGAGCACGGTGCCGATGCCCAGCAGGTAGGCCGGCCAGACGGGTCGCTGATTGGTGCTGGTGGTCATGGGGGTTCCTTTCATGTGTGAACGCCGGGCAGGGCTAGGGTTTGGCCGGCATGGCGATCTTCAATGCCAGGTCGGCGAGCTGCTCGGGAGCGACGGGGCCGGGGGCGCCGGTCATCGGGCACATTGCTCGCGCGGTTTTTGGAAATGCCAGGGTGTCACGGATGTTGTCCAGTCCGGCCATGAGCATCACGAGGCGATCGAGGCCAAGTGCGAGTCCGCCGTGCGGGGGCGGTCCGTACTTGAGGGCGCGCAGTAGGAAGCCGAACTTGAGCATCTGCTCCTCTTCGGTCATGTCGAGCAGCTTGAAGACTTTCTGCTGGACGTCGGCGCGGTGGATACGGATGCTGCCGCCGCCGAGTTCGATGCCGTTCAGGACGACGTCGTAGGCTTTGGCTCGACAGGCCCCGGGATTGGATTCGAGGTTGGGCACGTCCTCGTCGCGCGGGGCGGTGAAGGGGTGGTGCTTGGCGTAGAAGCGGTCATCCTCGGCGCTGTATTCGAACATGGGGAACTCGACGACCCACAGGAAATTCCAGTGGCCCTCGGGGATCAAGTTGCGGCGCTTGGCGACTGTCTCGCGTAACCAGGAGAGGTACTTGCAGACGTCGGCCTCGGGGGCGGCGGCGAAGAAGATGATGTCGCCAGCCTCAGCGGCGGTGGCGGCAATCATCTCGGCGGTGGTGTCTTCGTTGAAGAACTTGGCGACGCCGGTCTGGAAGGCCAGTTTGCCGCCGTCGTCGGCGACCTTGACTAGCGGCAGGCCGCCGGCACCGATGCCCCTGAGGTCGTCGGTGAGCGTGTCGATCTCCTTGCGGGTCATTGCGGCGCCGCCGGGGAGGCGGATTGCGCGGACGACACCGCCGTTGTCGAGCACGTCGGTGAATATGCGGAAGCCGGTACGGCCGGCTATGTCGCCGACGTCCTTGATTTTGAGGTCGTAGCGGGTGTCCGGGCGGTCGATGCCGTAGTCGGCCATGGCTTGGTCGTAGGTCATGCGTGGGAATGGGCGCGGGACTTCGATGCCGTGCATGACCTGCATGACCTTGGCCAGGCAGCCTTCGATCAGGTCCATGATATCCTGGGGCTGTACGAAGGACATTTCCATGTCGAGCTGGGTGAACTCCGGCTGGCGGTCGGCACGGAGATCCTCGTCACGGAAGCAACGCACGATCTGCACGTAGCGATCGAAGCCGCTCATCATCAGGAGTTGCTTGAAAAGCTGGGGCGACTGGGGCAGGGCGTAGAACGCGCCGTGCTGGATTCGCGAGGGAACCAGGAAGTCGCGGGCACCCTCGGGCGTGCTCTTGGTGAGGAATGGAGTCTCGATCTCGACAAACCCATGGTCGTCAAAGTAGTCACGGATAGTCTTGGTGATGCGGTGGCGGTTCAGAAGCGCGTCGCGCATCGGCCTACGGCGCAGATCGAGGAATCGGTACTCCAGCCGGGTCTCCTCGTTGGTCTCGATATTGTCGCCGAGCTCGAAAACGGGCGTTTCTGATGTGCTGAGGACTTCGATTTCGCGAACCTCGACCTCTATGGCTCCGGTCTTGAGGTTCTTGTTGATCAGGTCGTCGGGGCGAGGGGCTACGTCGCCGCGGATGACGACGCAGTACTCGGTTCGCACGTTTCCGGCGATTTCGTGGGCCTGGGGGTCGGCTTCAGGGTCGAACTTGAGCTGCACGAGGCCTTCGCGGTCGCGCAGGTCGATGAAGACCATGCCGCCCAGATCACGGCGGCCGTGGACCCACCCGGTTAGTAAAACGGACTGACCGATGTGCTCGGTTCCGACCTGCCCGCAGTAACAGGTGCGCTGGTTGTACGCTAGAGCCACGGTGCTGTCTCCTGGTTTCGGTTTGCGTGCTCGGCAAACGAGCTATCGTAGCGGCAAGGGACGAGGTTTGCATGGGGGGCGAGGAACCAGAGGGTATAAAGAGCATCGTGTTTGCCTCCCCCCGGGCTTGTGTACTCTCTGGAAATCGGGTGGCGGGATTAATGAGTGATGTCCCCTTCTCTCTCCTCCGGTCTTCGACTGCCGTGCTGGATTGAGGATCGAGGATTGAGGGGACCGGACCCGCTCGCTTACGCTCGGGGCTCTGTTCTGGGCGGCCGGTGCGTCAAGAGGCACCAGCCAACATGCTGCTGATCATGCGGCAGACGTTGGCGCTGGCCGTGGAGTGCTCCAACGGGGCCACTACCTCGTCGATCTGGCGGACCATGACCTTACGCCACGTTTCGTCCGTGAGAAGCTGGGCTGCTACGCGAGCTATCGGGGCTACGTCGGAGATAAACGGCATGAACTCCGGCACGATTCGCGCGCCGGCGAGAATGTTAAGCAGCGACAAGTGCGGCAACTTCACGATGAAACGCCCAAACAGGCTGTACGGCAGACGTAGCGCTCCGCCGGCGTCGTACATGACGATCATCGGCTTGCGATAGTGGGCCACGTGCAAGGTCGCGGTACCAGAAGCTACGAGCACCAGGTCTGCCGCCGTCAGGAGAGTGGCGTTGTCCGCCACGACGATCTCGGTCGCGAAACCGCCGGCGTGGACGTGGCGGCGAATCTGGGTGCGCCTGGCCTGCGAAACGCACGAGACCGCGGCCCGGACCTTGTGGCCGGCGGCCCGCATACGGCGGACGACCTCCAGCTGGCGTGGCAGCATCGCGTCGATCACGTGCCGCCGGGATCCGGGAAGGAGGGCGACCAGTGGCTCACCGCCGTTGCGCAGGCTTTGCGCGACGTCGTCGTTGGCGGTTTCGCGGGCCAGGGTCTCGAACAGCGGGTGGCCTACGTAGTCGGCGTGGACCAGATTGCGGCGGAAGTAGCTCTCCTCGAACGGCAATATGCAGGCCAGTCGATCGATGTCACGGGCGATGCGCTGGTTACGACCGGCTCGCGAAGCCCAGGTCTGAGGGGCGATGTAGTAGAGCACCGGCAGCCCGCGGCGGTGGGCGGCGCGAGCCAGAGGCAAGTTCAGCTCGGGCGAGTCGAGGAGCAGAACTAGGTCGGGCGGTTGTCGATCCCAGTCGCGCTCGACGGTCCGTTTGGCCTTCCAGGCGTGGCCGATCACCGACACGACGGCGGCCAGCATGGCGGCGTGCCGGGTGAGGTCGTAAATGGTGTCAACGCCGGCGGCCTGCAGGCGCGGCCCGGTCAAGCCGTAGAACTCGACGCCGGGGAGCAGCTTGGCCGCGGACCGCACAAGCGCGGCGGCATGCACGTCGGCGGAATCCTCGGCCACGGAGATGAATATGCGCGTTGCCAGGGTGGTCTCCCTGTGTTGCTGGCGGCCAGACAAAGGCATAACCGCGAGCCGCGCTGCGCGGTCGCAGGCCGTCCCGCAAGAGCGTTCTGCGTGGCGCTATTGTAGCGTGAGAACACGAGAAGGCTCGCTGGCCTGGCAGTCAGGTGCGATTGGCTGTCGGGCCGCGTCCCGGCAGGTCGAGTTTCCACGGCAGCCGCGAGCACGGGCTTTCGGGCGAGGTGCATACCCATCTTAGTGCCGCCACAAGCTCTGAGGGCACCTTGCCCCCTCCGTCCCAGAACGAGTAGCCGATGCAGAAGTTGTCGCCCAGCTCGATCCACGAACCGAAGTGATCCTGTAGTCGCCGAGCCGCCTCGCCAATCCATGCCCAAGCCTCATTCTCTCCCATGTATCCAGCGGTATGCGCCAAGCGAACCACGTTGATCAGCCGCGACAAATCCCACCCTACGAGCCCTCTCTCGGCCCGCGCGCCCTTCAACTCTCCCAGGAATCGAGACATTCGAGGGGGAAGTTCGCTGTCGTCAGAGTGGTCCGATTCTCGGGAAGCTTCAACCATGCTTATCATCGCCCGGAATCCAACGTCATGACCGCCACCCAACAGCCAATCCCGGGTTTGACGGTATGATTCGTGGTCGGTAACGCCCCAGCCCTCCTTCAGTGATTCGCGGCTTGCCCGCGCGCCGCAGTCGAACTTCAGCCTGTCGAGATTCTCGCCTGACCATCTGGTCGGCACGGCGGCGGCGGCCAGTGCCCATTGTTGAGCCTGTGTTAGTTGCTCAGCCAGCGGCTTGGAGCGAAAGCTGGCGCCGCAGTGCGGACAGCTTCGCGGATTCCACCGCTTACCGAGCCAGACCCTACACACCGGGCAACGCCAACTAGCCCGTACTGCCACTAGCACGGCTGCAAGAACCAGCATGCTGGCTCCCAGCCAGATAAACCACGATACACCCAGCACCGAATCGCGGGCGTAATCGAGCAACCACATGGCCGCCGAGAACGCGAGCAGCATCGGCACGGAAAGAAGTAGTTGTGTCCGCCAGCGACGTCCATAGTCCTTGGCTATTCGCGCCACCTCGGCCTCCGCCGGTGCAATCTCACCTACGAACGCTGGGGGCTCATCAGGAGGACTTTGTGCGTGTGGCATTCGCGCAGTGTAGCTGCGTATGCTGAGAATGTCGTCCGAACGAGCTTGCGCGAGTGTCTGTGCTGCAGCCGGACCATTGTCGGCCCCACACGGGGGATGGAGGGCGCCGGGGAGATTGTGGTGGCCGACCGGCCAGATGCGAAGCCCGGTCGGCACGTCGAGTTATCGGTAATTGACAACGGCACGGGCATGACGCCGCAGACGATGGCGCACATGTTCGAGCCGTTTTTCAAGGCCAAGCCAGTGGGCAAGGGCACTGGGTTGGGGTCGGCGACTGCCTACGGGACCGTGCAACAGTTGGGCGGACACATCCGCGTGGATAGCAGGCCCGGCACAGGATCGACATTCACGGTCTGCATCCCGACCGTCGATAGGAAGGGAGCAGAGAAGGAGCCCGATAGAACATTGTCGCGTTCGCGCGGCGCGGAGACGGTCCTGTTGTGCGAGGCCGAGGACTTGGGGCGCAACGTCATGTGCCAGACACTGCGTGCTGCCGGCTACACGGTCATTGAGACGGATAGCGGCAAGCAGGCACTGGAGGCGGCGGCCGCGCGCGATGGTATGATAGACCCGCTGATCTCGGATGTGGTGATGCCAGGAATGGACGGCAAGGAACCGGCGGATACTCTCAAGCCGAGATATTCGGACATGGGCGTGCTCTTCGTCTCGGGTTATGCGTTGGATCACCTTGACGCTCACGGCGTGCGCGGCGGAGTTGTAGAGTTTCTTCAGAAGCCGTTCGGGCCAACGGCCTTGCTGCGACGTGTGCGCGAGGTTATTGATGCGGAGAGGATGATTGGATGACACACAGGGTGCTCGTTGTAGATGATGAATCGCCCATACGCAGCTTGCTTCGGCAAAAGATGGAGCAGTGCGGCTACGATGTCTCCGATGCCAAGGACGGACGGGACGCCATCAGCCAACTGCGCCAGAATACCTTTGATCTGGTGATCGCGGACATTGTCATGCCCGAGCAGGACGGGTTGGAGGTAATCATGTTCCTCAAGAAGGAGCAGCCCCACGTCAAGGTCATTGCCGTGAGCGCTCCCGGAAACGAGCTATACCTCACCAGTGCCAAGGGGCTCGGTGCCGCCCGCGTATTCTCGAAGCCGTTTGAACTTGCCGACATCGCAGGCGCCGCCGAGGAGCTACTCTGTTCTGTGCAGGGCGAGCGGATAGACCCGTGCATGCCGGCATGATCCCCAGCCAGCGTCCCGCCGCGGGAGTGCCGGCGGAGAGCTGTCGCCCTACGCCCCCCCCTACTTCTGGGCCCCGTTCATTGTCATCGGCGACCCCGAGTACGGAACGCAGCGAGCTAGCTGCCCCGTCTACGCCGCAGTGCACACGAATACGGACACGCCTATCCGGCTGATTCGTAGTGACACATGGGTCGGAAGCTCTTGCTGCCCAACCACGTTGACGAACGGTCTCCGCACATGACAACTCC
>CAZUCH010000136.1:0-7827 GCA_964619045.1 uncultured Planctomycetales bacterium
TCTTTGGCGCGACTCATGCGGTGTGTGCCGACGAGCGGTCGCTTGCCGCTCGGTCCGCCGCCCAGCGGGAGCATGTAGAAGAGCTGGCAGAAGCGTGTTGCGCGTCGGATGTCGGGGGCCTCGCGCGTGTTGATGCACAGTCGCAGGCCGTCCCCCTTCCACCAGTGCTTCGGGTCGCAGTGTGGGCGGCTGCGCCGATTGGGGATGTCGAAGGCGGCGAAGAAGCCATCCTCGTTCCAGGCCCAGTACACGTCGGCGAAGGGCTCCTCGCCCTCGATCTCGACCAGCGACGGCGCCATGTATTTCTGCCCCCACTTGCTCACATTGCCATCCACGTGCGGCGGCTTGGCGTGGTGGTGGATGGGGATCTCAAACTGGAACAGCGCCCGCTTGGGGAGTATCTCGATCATCGCCGTGTCTCGTGTGTTTGCTTCATGGTCTCACTGCTCTTGAGCACGGGACAGTGTGCTAAAACGACGCCAGGTAGGCCCGTGCGGCGGCTTTGATGAACTTCCGGAAGCCCGGCGTGTTGATTTCCTTTCGGTCGTGAACGCCGATCCAGATGGCTTCCCCACCGATCCTACGCGGCCGCACATCCACGCGTGACCAGTCGCCGTAGGCTTGGAGATCCTCGCGCTCGTCGAGGGTTTTGAGCCCGAGTTGGGCGTCGAGTTCGAGCCATTTGAATGCCCCGATCGGTAGCAAGAAGTAGAAATCGAGCAGCCACTCGCCGCCGGTGAGGACGTGCAGGAACCAGTTGGGGGCGTTTGGTGCGGTTATTTCGACGCTGGCGCGGTTGTTCCAGTTGGTGGGCTCGAACTTGCCGGCCTTGTGGACGAGTTCGAGCGCGTACTCGAGCGCATCGGGCTCCCAGCGGCAGGGGTGCTCCTCGCGACTGCGGCGCTGTTCGAGGTGCCACTTGCGGCCGTCGACTTGCCAGGGCATTCGCACGCTCTTGCCGACATCGCCGTAGCCGGCTTTAGCGGTCGCCAGTTCGCGCTCGGCGTGGGCGGCGGGGTCGAACGCCTGCCGGTCCTCGTACGGTCCGGCTTCGAGGATGGGTTTTAGGGCGGCGCCGGTGTGGGAGGTTGACTGGTCGGCGATCTGCTCGGGGGTGCCGGTGGCGACGATGTGTCCGCCGCCGTCGCCGGCTTCGGGTCCGAGGTCGATGATCCAGTCGGCGCACTTGAGCACGTCGAGATTGTGCTCGACCACCAAGACCGAGTTGCCCAGATCGGCCAGACGGTGCATGACCCGCAGCAGCTTGTGGATGTCGTCGAAGTGCAGGCCGGTAGTGGGCTCGTCGAGAATGTAGAACGTGCGTCCGGTAGCCGGTTTGCCTAGTTCGGCGGCCAGCTTGACTCGTTGGGCCTCGCCGCCGGAGAGCGTGGGGGCGGGTTGGCCAAGCTGTACGTAGTCGATCCCGACATCGGTGAGCATCTGCAACATGCGGCGCAGGCGCGGCACGTTGGCGAACAGTTCCCGCGCCGCCGACACGCGCAACTCGAGGACGTCGGCGATGTTGTGGCCCTTGAATCGCACTTCGAGGGTCTCGGGGTTATAGCGTTTCCCGTGGCAGGTTTCGCACTCGACCCACACGTCGGGCATGAAGTGCATTTCGATACAGCGTTGACCGTAGCCCTGGCACGCTTCGCAGCGCCCGCCGGGGCGGTTGAAGCTGAAGCGATTGGCGCCGTAGCCGCGCACTTTGGAATCGGGCAGGCGGGCGAACAGTTCGCGGATGCCGTCGAAGGCGCCGGTGTATGTGGCGGGATTGCTCGAGGGCGTGTTGCCGATGGGCGACTGGTCGATGCTGATGACTTTGTCGAGATGTTCGCAGCCATCGATGCGATCGTGCTCGCCGGTGGTTAGATTAGCGCGCTGCAAATCGACGGCCAGTGCCGGCCAGAGGATGTTGTTGACCAGCGAGCTTTTCCCGGAGCCGGAGACGCCGGTGATGCAGACCAGGCGGCCGAGCGGGATCGGCACGTCGATGTCCTGGAGGTTGTGTTGGCGCGCGCCGCGCACGACGAGCCACTCTTGAGCGTTGGCGGTCGCGTCGGCGGCGTGCGGCGATTTCGGCATCTTCCCGCCGGCACGCCGTTGTTTTGACTTGGTTGGGGCGGACTTGGCGGCCAGGGCGGCCTGCTGGCCGTGGACGGGGCGGCGGGCGGATGGGATTGGGATGGTCATTGACCCGCCGAGGTAGGCGCGGGTCAGGGATTCGCCGGCCGCCGCGGCCAGGAACTCGTCGGGCGGCCCCTGGGCCACAAGTCGACCGCCGCCGGCACCGGCGTGGGGGCCGAAATCGAGCACTTGGTCGGCGCTGCCGATGACGTCGCGGTCGTGTTCGACGACCAGCAGGGTGTTGCCGAGGTCGCGCAGCTTGGCCAGTGCGTTGACGAGGCGGCGTGTGTCGCGTGGGTGCAGCCCGATGGTGGGCTCGTCGAGGACGTAGAGCACGCCGGAAAGTCCGCCGCCGATCTGGCTGGCCAGGCGAATGCGTTGGGCTTCGCCGCCCGAGAGTGTTGGTGCGGCGCGGTGCAAGGTGAGGTAGTCGAGCCCGACGTCGATGAGGAACTGGAGCCGATTGCGGATTTCCTTGAGCAGGTCGCCGGCGATCTGGCGCTCGCGCTGGTCGAGCTTCGGTTTGTGGAAGAACTCGGCGCACTGAGCCAGCGGCAGTTCGCTGATGTCAACGATGGACCGGTCGCACAGCCGCACGGCGGCCGGCTCGGGTCGCAGGCGTCCACCTCGGCATGTCACACAGGGGATATCGGTGACGATGTTTCGCAGTCGATGTCTGAACGCCCACGAATTGCGCGTGGCGTGGTCGATGGCGGGGAAGAACCCGCGCCACTGGAAGCGCACGCCGTGGAAGGCCTTGCCGCCGTCGATCCAATCGCCGGTCGCGCCGAACATGAGCGAACGCTTCTGGGCCGCGGTCCATTTGCGTAGCGGAGTATGGGTATCGAGGCCCAGGTGTTCGCAGAGGGCCGTGAGGAGGTGCCCCAGCGGCGAGCGGCGTTCGATGTGGTTCCAGCCGGCCACGGCGCCGTCGAAGAGGGTGCGCGTCGGGTGCTTGATGATGGCACCGGTCGGCGCCCCGCGCTGCACACCCAGGCCTTCGCAGGTTTCGCACCAGCCGAGTTGGCCGTTGAAGCTGAAGTGGTTGGGCCCCAACTCCTCGTAGCTAGTGCCGCACTGGGTGCAGACCAGTTTCTGGGAGAAGAAATGCTCGCGCTCGGGCGTTTTGCGAACGTGGTAGCGAGCCGCGGGCGTGTCGTTGTCGTCGGGCGTATCGGGGCGCGCCGGCGGCTCGCCGGTCGTAGAGGACGGGGTTGTAGGGATAACTGCCGCGTCCTCCTCTTCATGTACGGTCTCGACTTCCTCGACCAGCAAGGTCATCAAGCCGCCACCGAGGGCCAGGGCGTGCTCGATGCTCTCGGCGATGCGCCCGCGTGACTTGGGGCGCACGATGGTGCGATCGACGACGACCTCCACGCGGTGCTTGCGGCGGGCGTCGAGTGTTGTGGCCTGGGTTGTGAGCTTGATCTCGCCGTCGACCCGAACGCGCGTATAGCCCGAGTTCTTGAGCCGGTTGAACAGTGCGGCGTAGGTCTCGCCGTCGCCCAGGCTGACGCCGGCGAGGATGATGATCGGCGCGCCGGGATCGAGTTGCATCACGCGCGCGACGATTTCGTCGGAGGTTTGGGTGCCGATTGGCACGTCGCAGCGCGGGCAGTAGCGTGTCCCCACACGAGCCCACAGCACGCGCATGTAGTCGTAGATTTCGGTGATGGTGCCGACGGTCGAACGCGGGCTCTTGCCGGCGGCGCGCTGCTCGATACAGATCGCGGGCGAGAGTCCGTGTACGTGGTCGACTTGCGGCTTGGCCATTTGCCCCAGGAATTGCCGGGCGTAGGCTGACAGCGATTCGACGTAGCGCCGATAGCCCTCGGTGAAGACGGTGTCGATGGCGAAGCTGGTCTTGCCGGAGCCCGACACGCCGGAGCAGACGGTTATCTGGTTCCGCGGGAAGGAGACGGTCAAGTTCTTGAGGTTGTGTTGCCGAGCGCCGACTATCGTGATGACATCGTCAGCGGGCCGAACGCCGCCTGTGGTCGTATCGGTGGCCTCGCGCCTGCTACTGGGCGGGCGTTCTGACTCGTGGCCTCCGGATTCCCAGCTCCCCGCCAGCACATCGCGCAGAGCCAGCCCCGTGTCTGACGCCGCGCAAGTTGCGACCTCCTCTGGTGTGCCGGTGGCCACGATCTGGCCGCCGCCGGCCCCGCCCTCGGGGCCCAGGTCGATCAGCCAGTCGGCGGTCTTGATCACGTCGAGGTTGTGTTCGATTACCAGGACGGTGTTGCCGGCGTCCACGAAGCCGTGCAGGACCGCGAGCAGTTTTCGAATGTCGTCGAAGTGCAGGCCGGTGGTGGGCTCGTCAAGGATGTAGAGCGTGCTGCCGGTGCTCTTCTTGACCAGCTCGCGGGCTAGTTTTATGCGTTGGGCCTCGCCGCCGGAGAGGGTCGTGCTGGGTTGGCCGAGCTTGAGATAGTCGAGCCCGACGTCGTGCAGGGTTTGCAGCATCGCGCGGATGCGTGGGACGTTCTCGAAATGCGCCAGTGCCTCCTGTATGTCCATGTCGAGGATGTCGGAGATCGAGCAGCCCTTGTAGCGGATCTGGAGGGTGGGTTGGGCGAAGCGGCGGCCTTCGCACACCGGGCACGTCACCCACACGTCGGCCAGGAAGTCCATCCCGATGCGGTTCGAGCCGTTGCCCTCGCAGGCTTCGCAGCGTCCTCCGCCGCGGCGCCCGGCCACGTTGAAGCTGAAGCGTCCCGGTGGGTAGCCGCGCAACTTGGCGTCCGGCAGCTTGGTGAACAGCGTCCGGATGTCGTCGAAGACCTTTATGTACGTCGCGGCGTTGCTGCGGGGAGTGCGGCCGATGGGCGTTTGGTCGATGGCGATGACTTTGTCGAGCTGGTCGCCGCCGTCGATGCCGGCGTGGGCTCCGGGCTCGAGCGTGGTGGCGCCGTTCAGATCGCGGGCCAGGGCCTTGTAGATGATGTCGTTGACGAGCGAGCTCTTACCGGAGCCGGAGACGCCGGTGACGCAGGTGAAGCGCTCGAGCGGAATCTCTACGTCGATGTGGCTGAGGTTGTTGTGGGCCGCCTGGCGGACGGTCAGCCACTCGACGTTGCCGTTCGGCGCCTGGTCAGACCTGGCGGGTCGGGGTTGTCGGGTAGTCTGTCCGGACTGGGCCACGCGCGGCTCCTTCGCTCTCACCGCCGGCCGATGGGGCTTGGCGAGCGGCGTTCAAGTCGTTCGGCGGCCGCGTGCGCGTTCCTGGGCCGGTGTGGGCATAAGGAAGCGGGCGACCAGGGTGGCCTGATCGCCCGAGTAATGCGGCTGAGAGGATTCGAACCTCCACTGGGTTACCCCAACTGGCACCTGAAGCCAGCGCGTCTGCCAATTCCGCCACAGCCGCAGCGTCCGAGGGCACCGAGCGTTGGCAACTCGCCCGCGAACCACATATGATACGGGCAGAGGACCGATCGTCAAGGTCCGTTGTAGGTCTTGGCGGAAGTCATTGTCGCGAAAGTGGTAACAAGAGCATGACTGAGAGCGAACAAACGGGGCTATTCGGCTCCTCCGGCCGCCCCGGACGACGTGTGGTTATTACCGGGCAGGTTGGCGTGGACAAGAAGCCGTTCATCGAGCAGGTTGCGGCGCTGGCCGAGAGCCGGGGCCAGTCGGTGAAGCGGTTCCACGTTGGGAACATGATGTACGCCGAGGCACGCGATGTGCGGCCCGGGCGGATTCTGGATCTGCCGTTGGCCCGGTTGGCGGCCCTGCGGCGATCGGTCTTCAAGGACATTCTGGCCGAGATTGGCCAGCACGAGACGAGCATAATCAACACGCACGCCTCCTTTCGCTGGAAGCATGGGCTGTTTCCGGCCTTCGACCACGATCAGATGAAGCCGCTCGATGCCGACCTGTATATCACGCTGGTGGACAACGTGGACGCCGTCCACGAGCGGATGACCCGCGAACACGACCTGCCCCACACACTAAAGGACATCCTGGTCTGGCGTGAGGAGGAGATTCTGGCGACCGAGGTGCTGGCCGGCGCGGTGCGCGGACACGGGCACTTCTTCGTGGTGGCGCGCGGAATCGAGGACAGCGCCCTCGAATCGCTGTATCGGCTGATCTTCAAGCCCGAGATCAAGCGGGTATACCCGTCCTTCCCGATGACGCATGTGATGGACCTGCCGGACACGCTGGCCGAGATCGACTCGTTCCGGGCGGCTTTGGCGGACCACTTCATAACCTTCGATCCGGGCGACATGGACGAGAAGCGGCTGTTGACCGACGCCGCGGAGGCCATGAAGAGCGGCCAGACGAAGTTCACGCTAAACGTGCATGATCGCGACGTGGAGTTCGACGTTGCCGAGGTCTTGGGCGTGGCCCGCGACATAGATTCCCAGATTTATGCTCGCGATTTCAAGCTGATCGATCAATCGGACATCATTGTGAGCCTGGTGCCCGAGCTGCCGGGTGGCAAACCTGGATTGTCGTCGGGAGTCGAGCGCGAGTTGCAGCACGCCTTCGAGGGCACCAAGGAGGTCTATGTGGTCTGGTTGCCGAAGGCTGATCCGTCGCCGTTCGTGACCGAGACGGCGACCAGAGTGTTCGCGACGGTGGATGAGACCATGCAGCACTTCCTGAAGCAGGGCTACATTCAGAATCTCCAGAAGCCGCTATTCAAGTCCGGCCCGGCTCGCGAGCGCGGGCGGTTTGGCTAGAACCTGTTCCAGAACATGCGGCACAGGCCGGCCTTGGGCCGCGACAAAATTGCGGCACGGGCTTCCAGCCTGTGGTTGCACCGGCAAGATGCCGGTGCCACAGCGGGTGCGTCATGACGCACTACGATTGCCCCCAATCACGTCACCTCGCCCCGAGTGCATCGACTGCGGCGGCCACGATCTTCGGCACGACCTCGTCCCACGCACCACTTGGCCGGGCTCCTGAGGCTCGTACGTGCCCGCCGCCGCCGAACTGGGCAGCTAGCGCGGCGACGTCCAGCTTGCGTTTGCTGCGGAAGTTGGCACGCACGCTGCCGTCATCCTGCTCGGTGAAGAGGATAATTGCGTCGATGCAGCCGATCCGCCCGGCCTCGTTGACCAAGTCGTCGGTCATGGTGCGGTCGGCGCCGGCGGCGGCAAAATCCGCCGGCCGCAGCGTCATCACCGCCAGTCGGTCATCAGCGTGCAATTCGAGCGCGGCCAACATGCGCCCCATCAGCCGCAGCTTGCCGACCGGCTCCTGGCTGTGGATGGATCGATATAGCTCCACGCCCACCGCTCCCGCCTCGGCCATATCCGCCGCCGCCCGCAGCAAGCGCGCGTCGCAGTTCGAGAAACGGAACCACCCGCAGTCGGTTGCCATCCCGGTGTATAGGGCGGTGGCGATTGAGGGTGTCAGCGGGATGTTCGCCGCCTGTAGCCATTCCACGACCAGCAGCGACACGGCCCCGGCGCTTTCGTCCAACAGCCGCAGATCGCCGGGCCGGGTGGCGATTGGGTCGCGGGTGGGGTGATGATCCACAACCAGCGTGCGTGGGGCTTGCGGCAGATACTCGGCGATCGGCTCCAGTTGCGACACGGCACACGTGTCCAGAATCACCAGCGCATCGCAGTCGGCGGTCAGCGCCGCGCGCTCGGCGTCCCACTGATGCCACTCGGTGAGATCTCGGAGGAAGGCGTAGCGCTCGGGAAACGGGTCGAAAAGGGCCACGCGCGGCTGCCGGCCGGCGGCTTG
>CAZUCH010000137.1:0-7822 GCA_964619045.1 uncultured Planctomycetales bacterium
GTGGCGACGGGGTCGCCGCCGGTCCGGATGTCGTCGGCCGGCTCGTTGTCGGGGTGGCGAGTCGGGCGAAGAAGATCCCGTCCGGATTGGCGGGCACGCGCGCCAACAATCCCTTGTACGCCGCGCTATCCGCCAGAGCCGTCGATCGAGCGTTTTCCCCGTGGTCCAGGACCGTGTCGAACAAGCCCGTGGAAACGTCGTCGCCGAAGATCAGCACATCGCCTATCCGGGCCAATCCGACATGGTGCGGCAAACGGTAGACCGAAGCCCGGTGCGCGCTGGGCAGCGGGCTGGTACGCCACCCACGGATCAACTCATCCAGGTTGCCCGCCGGCCGGCAGAGCACCACCCCGTCTTGCGTCGAGCGTGGGCCATGGGCGACGAACGCCACCCGTCGCGAAAACAGAGTCTCGATCGCGGCGGTGGGAGTCATGTTGATGGTGCGCTCGATGCGCCTTTCCCACAGCGCCGTGTCTTCATGGTTGGCCGGTTGCCCCGCCAACTCGGCGATCGTCAGCCACAACTGCGGCGCGGCCAGCGGCACGAGCAGATCATCCGCTTGGCGCAGCTCGATGAACAACCCCACGTCGGCCGGCACCAGACGGGCCAGCGAATCATCCGCCGCCGCCACACAACTCGACAGTAGCAGTGCGATAGCCGCCGCGCGAAACGATCCGACGCAGTTGGTGATCACTGGTTTTCTCATGGAAGTCGAGCGGCTGAGGATCAGATCGAATGTACGTCCTCGGAGGACGTTACCGGTTCGGGTTCAGGCTCTTCGCTGGTGGGGGCCGCCGGCAACAATCCCAACGGGCTGAATCCCGCCAACTTGTCGGATGTGCGGACCACATCCTCCGGAACGGTGACGTCCAGATAGCGCGCCAGGCCCATGACGTCGCTCGTCAGGTCACGGCCGACCGCGTGCATCTCCCACAGCCGATCCTCCACACCCTCGGCGATCAACGTCGTGATGGCCGCGCGGCCCGCGTCGTCCGTCGCTCGGACATCGTCGACCAACGCCACGGGCGGCGCCGGCGGCTCAACGTCGGCCGTTAGCGTACCCTGCCACAGGGCAATTGTCAGAACGGCAGCGGCGGACAGCAATGCGCCCACGACGGTCGCCACCCGCAAACTCGGGAAACGACGGACGCGAACCGGCGCTGGTTGCAGCGAGTGCAGCACACGTTCGGTAAAGTCGTCGGGCAGTTCCGGAACCTGCGAGTCCGACGTAATCACATGCCCCACCGATTCCAGCATCGCCAGCGTCTGCTGACAACGCCGGCAGCGCAGGCGATGCGCGTCGAACTCCAGTCGCAACGAGCCGGCGAGCTGGCCGTCGAGATAGGCGTCAAAAAGTCTTTCGCATTCCGAACAGTTCATGTCTTCCACTCACGCATAACGCGAATCGCTGTTGTTGAACTGAATCGCCATCCAGTCATCGACCAGCTCCGCGCTGAGCGCTTCCCGCAACTTGGCCCGAGCACGATGCAAATGGCTCTTGACGGTTACGGCCGGCATCTCCAGCACCTGGCCGATTTCCTCACAACTCTTGCCCTCGCGGTAGAACAGCAGCACCGAGCTTTTCTGCGCCGGCTTGAGTTGCTCAACCGCGTTCCAAATCTGCTCACGCAGCCGCCGGGCTTCTTCAGTGTTCACCAGCAACCGCGGTGCGTCGGGCTCCACACGCCCGAGATGCGAGAAGTCCACCTCGCCTGTGTACGGCTTGCGTTTCCGGATGTGGTTCAGACACAGTCGGTACGCGATCGTGAACAGCCATGTGCTGAAGGCGTACTTCTCCGAGTAGCTGTCCAGGGCCTGGTAGGCCTTCACGAAGGCCGCCTGCGCGATATCTTCAGCCTCGTGGTGGTTCCGAACCATCCGCCAGACGAAGGCGAACAGCCGGTCCTTGTAACTCTCCACGATTTGGCGAAAGGCATCGTCACTGCCGCGCTTAGCGCGCGCTACCAGACTTTTTTCCTCCTTGCGGGGCATCGATCTTCCAATGCCATCAGGCATTACAGTGGCCACTTCACATTCCTTTGTACCTGGGCCGGTGTGGCGAGTTGCAGCAAAACCCTTCCACGTATAAATTTAGCATCGGCATGGCCAAACGTCCACCATCACCCTCGCGGATCACCAACAAGAAGGTCCGATACGAATTCGAGCTGATCGAGAAGCTCGAAGCCGGCATCTCACTCACCGGCAGTGAGGTAAAGAGCTTGCGCGCCGGGCAAGCCTCGCTCGCCGAGGCCTACGCCCTGATCCGCAATGGCGAGGCCTTCCTCCGCGGGTTTAACATATCTCCTTATCCCATGGCAGGTTATGCGCAGCACGAGCCCACGCGCGAGCGAAAACTGCTCCTGCACAAACGCGAGCTCAGGAAGTGGGCCGCCAAGGTCGCGCAGCGCGGCCTCACACTCGTCCCAGTCGAGCTCTATTTCAACGAACGCGGCTTGGCGAAGGTCATCATTGCGCTGGCACGAGGAAAAACTCACGCCGATAAACGTGGCGATCTCAAGAAACGCGATCACCAGCGTGAAATGGACCGCGCCATGAGACAGCACCGCTCCTGATTGGCCTGGCCTGGCCCTCGCGGGCGAACTCGATTGGTGGTCATGCACCTTCGCCATGCTGTGAGCCATTGGCTTCAATCGAAGCTGACTCCGTTCGGCCGCTGAGCCGGGCGCGCAGATCGACGACCAGGCCAAGCACGCTTGGTACGAGCACAAGCGTGCCGAGGGTGGCGATCAACAGTCCGCCGAGCGTGACGGCGGCGAGTCCGCGATAGAGTTCGCTGCCCGAGCCGGGGAACAGCGCGAGCGGGAGCTGGCCGAAGAACGTGGTCAGTCCGGTCATGAACACCGGCCGCACACGCACGCGCACCGCCTCGCGGATGGCCATTCGGCCCTCCATCCCAGCCTCGCGCATGTTGTGCAGCGATTGGTACACGAGCAGGATGGCGTTGTTGACCACTACGCCCACCAGGATGACGAACCCCAGGAACGTCAGCACGTCGAGCTGCTGGATGGGCTGATTGGTGCTCATCAACGTGCCGGCCCGCGCAATGGACAGGCCCAGAAAGCCGCCGAAGATCGCCAGCGGCACGCTGAACATGATCACGAAGGGGTAGATCCAGTTCTCGAACAAGGCCGCCATCAGCAGGTAGACGATCAGAATCGACAGGAAGAACCGGCTGCCGAGCAGGTTGGTGAGGCTCTCCAGTGAGAAGCCCTTCCATTCGCCGATCATCGTGTTACGAGCCGCGACCAGTTTGTCCGCGTTGCCGGTCAGTGCGATGAGAACATCTGGGCCGATCTGGCCGGACTCACGCAGCTCCGGCTCGATCTCCTCCTTGATCTGCCGGATGACGCTCTCCAGCGCCAGTGTCTCGGGCGGGCTCAAGACCAGAGAGACGGCCCGTTGCCGCTCTGCGTGGTTGATCTGCTCGAGTGCGGTGGTGTCGATGAGCTCGGCAGCCGACGCCAGCGGTACTATCTGGCCGGCAGGCGTGTACATCGGGACTTGGCCGATCTCCTGGGTGGGCCGACCGCGCTGCCCCTGGACGTAGAGCGAGATATCGATGATGTCGCCGCGTTGGCGATAATCGCCGACGTATGCGCCGTCCGCGCAAGCTTCGACGATCAGCCCGACATCGGTCACGCTCAAGCCCAGGTCCGCGGCGCGCTCGCGGTCGGGTATCAGGCGCACCTCGGGGCGGCCGAGATCGAAGTTGGCCGGCGACGGGTTGGGGAAGCCAAAGCGCTGAAGGCACGCGTTCCGCATGGCGATGGCGGCCTGAGTCACCTGGTCGAGATCGTCGCCGCGAATCTCGATCTCCGCGTTGTTCCCGCCGCCGAACGAGAACAGAGTGGATTGGTTGAAGATGGCATAGACGCCCGGGATCTGCTGTCCGCTGGTCTGAAGCAGGCGTGTCAGTGGTTTGACCAGCGCCGGATCGACACTGCTGCACCCCATGAAGCAGCCCCCGCCAAACGTGACGTAGAAGAAGTTGTCGATCAGTGGGGGCGGCGTGAGCCACTCGCGTTTCAGCCGTTTGCGTTCCAGCCAGCGCCAGAAACCGCTGATCGGACCGCCGGCTTCGTTCCCGTTGGGTTGCTGGATGAGTTCGGGGATTGCGTTGGCGGCGATCATACCCTCGATCTGTTGGCGCCAGCGCTCGTCGAGCGCGTGATGCGCCGGAGAATCGGGCTCGATGCTCCAGTACTGTCCAACCACGCCCTCGATCGAGTCGGCCATGCGCCGGTACTCGTCCAGGCTGTATCCCGGCGGCGTGAGGAGGAACCCGAAGACGAGGTTGCGGTTGCCGGCTGGCAGATACGTGGCTTCGGGAATGAATAGCGTGGCCAACCCCAGCGAGCCGCCCGTCATCAGCACGATCAACGCCAGGCGTACCCACGGCCGCCCGTTGATCGCATCCACCAACTCCGCCAGGAAACCGGCCATTCGTCCGCCGGAAGCCTCGCTCCCTTCCGTCGCCGGCGCGCCGGGGCGAGCTGCGTCGCCGGTGTCGTGTTTTCCCAGCCGCAGCAGGCGGGTCGACAAGACGGGAATCACCGTGACCGCGACAATCAGCGATAAGCCGACGGCGGCGGCGATGGCGATGCTGATGTCTCGAAAGAGCTGTCCAGCTTCTTCCTGCACGAAGATGACCGGGATGAACACCGCCATCGTGGTGAGAGTGCCCGCCAACACCGCGCCCCACACTTCGCGCACGCCCTCCAGGGCGGCATCCACGTAGTTCTTGCCCATCTGACGGTGGCGGTAGATGTTCTCGAGTACGACCACGGCGCTGTCGACCACCATGCCCACCGCGAAGGCGATGCCCGCCAGTGAGATGACGTTCAGCGTTCGGCCGAGCACGACCACGACCAGGAACGTCCCGATCACGGCGATCGGGATCGACAGCGCCACCACGAGCGTCGCTCGCCAGTTGCGCAGGAAGAGCATCAGCACGGCAATCGCCAGGATGCCGCCGTAGACGATGTTTGTCTGCACCATGCGAATCGAGTCTTTGATGTAGACGGTCTCGTCGTACACCTGCACCAACTCGTACGGCATGTTGCGAGCCGCCAGCACCTCGGAGTTGATTCTGGCGATGGCCTCCTTGACGCCGTCCATCACCTCGATCACGTTCGCGCCGACCTCGCGTCGCACCGGAATGGCGAGGACGTACTGCCCCTTGCTGCGGACGAAGGAATAGGCCTTCTTGAAAGAGGAAGCGACTTCGGCAACGTCGCGCACGTAGACCGGGCCGCCATCGGTATACGCCAGAACCGTCGCGCGGATCTCGTCGAGGTCTTCGTACTGCCCGACCGTGCGGATGGCGTAGTCGCGCTTGCCCTGCGTTCGCCGGCCGGCCGAGATGTTCGCGTTCTGCTGGCGCAAGGCGCCCATGACTTGGCCGAATGTCAGCCCGCGAACCGCCAATTCGCCGGCATCGACGCTGACTTGCACCTCGCGCTCCATCCCGCCGTAAACATCGGTCGAAGCAACGCCTTCGACGCGGTCGAGATAGGGCTTGATGTTGTCTCTGGCGAAGTCGGCCAGCTCGCGGACCTTGGCGTCATCTCCCTCACGCGTGAACAGAATCAGCCACGCGATTGGACTTGCGACGGTCGGGTCGGCGGCGGCCACGATCGGCTCGTCGACCTCGAGCGGATACCCGCTGACCTGGCGCAGCTTGTCGGTCACGTCGCGCAGGGCATCGTTCTTATCGACGCCTGTGTAGAACTCGAGATTGATGGTCCCGCTGTTGTCGCGCGACGAACTTGTCATCTTGCGCATGCCCTTGACGCTGCGGAGCATCTCCTCCTGCCGGTCGATGATCTCGCGCTCGACCTCCTGTGGATTGGCGCCCGGCCAGGAGGTTTCCACCGACACGTAGGGCACATCCACGTTTGGCGTGAGTTGGACGGGGATCGCGAACAACGCGAGCAGCCCGAACAGCAGGACCAGCAGAACGCCGACCGAGACCCCCACCGGCCGCGTCAGACACAGGCGAATGAAGTTCACGGGCTATCTACTCCGGCAGCCGGGCTGCCATCCACCTGCGCCGGCTGCGAGGTCGGCTGCGAGGTTGGCAGCGGGGTCGCGACTACGGGAGTCGGCCCGTGCAGCCGTTCGTTGGCCCGGCACACGACCATGTCTCCGGGCTTGATACTCGCCGACTGAATCTCTATCTCGCCAGCCAACTCGAGCCCGGTCGTAACCGGGATTGGAACGGCCATTTGCCCATCCTCTGGTCCCGGACGAATCACGAAGACCTGCTTACGACCGCCCTCCGCGACAATTGCGTCCTTGCTGACCATCATACGCTTGCACAGCGGACCGGCCGGCATGTGCATCCAGACGAACATGCCCGGCAGAAGCGTGCGATCCGCATTGGGCAGGTCCACTTCCACCGGAAACGTCCGGGCGGCGGCGGCGGCCCGCGGGATCAGCCGCGTGATCTCACCCGACAGCGTCCGGCTCAGAGCCGGTACCTCCACCGTTGCCGGCGCGCCTGGAAGGCAAAAAGCGATCGCGCTCTCAGGCACATCGGCCCGCACCTTCACGGTCTCCAGCGCGACCAGCTCGCACACCGGATCTCCGGCTTCGATCCATTCGCCCATCTCAGCGTTCTTCTCGACTACGAATCCGGCGAAGGGAGCGCAAATCGCGGTCTTGTCCAGATCGTGTTCCAGTCGCCGCACCGCCGCCTGCTGCGCCGCGACGTCGCCACGGGCCTTGGCGATCACCTCGGCCCGCGTGCCGTTCTGGGCCTGCTCCAAGGACGCCTGGGCCTGCGCCAGTTGCCACTCACTGACGCGATAGTCCATTTCGGTGTCGTGCTTCTCCTTCTCGCTGCTTTGCCCCAGTTCGAACAGGCCGGCGATGCGCTTACGCTCGAACTCCCACTTGTCAAACAGGGCCTGCGCCTCGGCCACGACCGCTTCCAGACGGCGAAGCTCCTCAGGCCGTGTGCCGTGCTCGTGCTCCGCGAGTTGGGCCTCGAGGCCCAGCAGCCGGGCTCGAGCTTCGTCCAGCCACAGAGCCGCCAAGGTCCCATCGATGCGGCAAATCACCGTGTCCTGCTCGAGCAGTTGCCCCTCCTGGACGTTGAATGCCGCGATGCGGCCGCTGACCTCGGAGGCGATGGCCGCGCTCTTGCTGGCGCGGATCGTCCCGACGAGCCGGATCGAGGCGGGGACTTCTCGCTCAACGACCGGCGCCACGGCCACCGACTGTGCTCCCCAGCCCTGTCCGTTGGCCGTCACCACGGCTAACGACCCGAACAACGCCACGATGTAACACGCTCTGTGAATCACGGGTCTCCTCTCAGGTCACTGTGGATTCCGTCCCTCTTCCGGCGACCGCGTTCGAAGGCAACGTATCCTACGGCGCCACACCAACGCGGGCAATCGCCTCCGAGGGCCGGCCATTAGCTGCGATTTCGAACGAATCCGCACTGCTGGCAGTCCGGTCGCTACATGGTCTTCCGCGCCAGGCTGCTATGACCCGGCGGGCCGTGCCTTGTCGGGATACGCCGGGGCGGCCGGCAAGTCCAGTGGCCGCGCGCCAACTCGTTTGAGCACATTCTTGATCGCCGCGTCGAGCTGTGAGTCCCGCCCTCGCATAACGTCGCCCGGCATGTTCTGTACCTCGATGTCCGGCACCACGCCGATGCCCTCGATCAGCCACTTGCGGTCCAGACCGTATAGCCCGAACTGCGGCGGCGTGACAGTACCTCCGTCAACGAGATTCTGGTGGGCCTCGATCCCGATCGAGCCTCCCCAAGTGCGCACGCCCATGACCGGTGCCA
>CAZUCH010000138.1:0-7770 GCA_964619045.1 uncultured Planctomycetales bacterium
GCTGACGGTGGTCGCCAGCATGAGGTCACGGCTGATCCGATTCACGGCTTCGACCGCTGCCGCCTTGCGCTCCGACAGATCGTCTTCGTCGGGCAGCGCGTGGCTCGCCATGAGAACAGCAGAGGCCATGCCGCCGAGAAGAATGGTCATGATGGTCATGGCGATGACCAACTCGACGAGCGTGAAGCCTGCTGACCTGTGTTGCCGTGCTCTCATCGCCTGCTGCTCACTCCGAGATACTCGCCAGGCCGGTTTCGGCATCCACCGTTACAGTCCGGTAATGATCGCCAGCGCGGACCTTGACGGTCCCGCCGCTATCCGGCCTACCGTACATGTCGAATATGACCACGAAGTCTCCGCCGAAGTCGGCTGAAATCCCTTCCGTGTCGTTCAGATCACGAGCCGGGGATACAATGTAGTCTTGGTCGGGATGATCCGGGTGCGCCATTCCAACCAGTGTATACGCTGCGTCTGCCCCGCCTGTGAATCGGACCTCCTGGCTGGTGCTGGTGGTCATCGCATGCCGCCGGGCAAGCTCCAGGTCCGCCGCTATGCGCCACGCCGCGCCGTCCGCCCGGCGGATGGCAATCGAGTTGCCGAAGCGCGGGATCGCCATGGCGGAGATAATCCCGATGATTGCGATGACGGTAACCAACTCGATGAGGGAGAAGGCGCGCGGCGCGCGGCGTCGCGTGTGTGCTCGGGGAGATTCTGGCCAGACAGTCCGCATACCTTCCGCCACTGAGTGCGCACGGTTCCCTGAGAGGAGTATCGGCTCAGCAGACCGGGGACTCGCGGAAGAGAAACGTGCCGTGCGCCGCTAGCGCCGCGGCCCGCCAGGCTCGGCGGTATTCGCCGGCGTGATGACGTCGAAGGTACGGTGCTTTCTCGGACGTTGCGCGGCGATCCGGCGATCAGTCCCCACTCAGCAGCGCCACGAACGGATCGATGTCGTCGAAATCCACATCGCCGTCGTTGTCACAGTCGGCGTTGAGCCAGTTGCAGTCGGGATACGCGGCCTCGTAGCCGCCTTGACCACCCAGTGCCGTGACGAACGGGTCGATGTCGTCGAAGTCGACATCGCCGTCACAATCCAGGTCGCCGGGGTCGCTGAGCGATTCGCACTCGTCCGGTATGCCGTTGCCGTTGGCGTCCTCGCTACTGCCGGCGGCGATGTCGCATTCATCCGGCACCGCGTTGCTGTTGCAGTCGGCACTGGTGCCTTCGGCGATATCGTATTCGTCGGGAATACTATTGTCGTTGCAATCGACGAGGAAGATGGCGGTGACGGACAGGTTGGCGTCGACAAGGATCATGTCCGGGTTGGTCGAGCCGTCCAAGTCACCCTCCCAATTGTCGAAGAGCCAGCCGGACTCCGGGACGGCCGTAAGTTCGACACTTGATCCGGAGACGTAGGTGCCGCCGGGGGGATCCAGCACCACCTCGCCCGATCCGACCACATCGGTCACCAGCGTGTAGTCCGGGGCGGACGTGATCTGAACTTGCCCTTGGTACGGCATGCAGTTCGTGCTATGGGTCGTAACGTGCAGGGTGCCGGTGGTCGTGGGTACAAATGAGAACGTAGCCCGGCCAAATGGATTGGTGTCGTCGACCAAGTACATGCCGTCTTCCTGCCAGAGGCAGACCGTGACATCCTCCATCTCGCCCACTCCCGGAGCGAAGACGCGGACGACGAAGCTCGTATTCTCATTGACGGTCACGGAATCGGGATGCGAAACCTGGATGTCCAGAGGCTCATCAGTCCAGACCAGCAAGCCGGGATCTCCCAGCAAGGTAAGCTCGGTGAAGATGTAGCGATAATGGTCGTCACTCTGGTAGGCCTCGTTCTTGTGATCGGAGAAGCAGGAGCCCAGTGTGGTGTGGCCCCGTTCGAGTAGCGAGCGGAAGAAGTAGCGGTCGTACCGCAATGACACGCCGTCGGGGCTGAAGGGATTGTACCAGCCGTAGCGCGAGTTGCCCACGAACGCCAAGCCGCCGCCGTTGGCGTTGCGCACGAAATGCTCGGCGATACACGCGCTGTGGTCGTAGGCATTGGCCCAACAGCCTATTGAATAGAGGATGCTCTGGTGGGTACCGTTGACCAGGTTGTCCATGTGCGACGTGCTCAACATGTCGTCATGGTTGGTGTAGCCGGCGCCCATTGCATACGTGCTCGAGTGGTCGATGTGGTTGACCAGCCCGCAGCCCTGGTTGAGTATGCTGATCGTGTCCGTCAGATGTGCGCCAGGTTCGCTGTCGTACTCCGTACTGAAGGTCCAACCGTCGGGGAAGTAGTTGCTTCGGATGGCCTGCTTGCAGCCCTCACCCTCGTCGCTACCGTTCTCCCGCAGGTCGAACCCTAGCAGACCGGCCGTTTTGAGGCTGCCGTCGCGGGGCGGATCCAGTTCATAGTCGAGGGCCTTGTTGACGAACGTGGCAACCGCGCCGCTTGTACGGACAGAGGCACGGCCCACGTGGACTTCGCAATAGTGGTCGTCGTCATAGTCGCCGTAATACGTATCGTTGGGGATGTCGTCGTCCAGGACGTGCAGCGTGTGATAGGGCACGACGTTGGTGTCGCCGCCCAACAGAAACAGGCGCGCCCCCCAGCTACTGCGCGCGTCCTCAACGAAGGCCCGGATCTTCTCCACGTCGCTGCCGCTGTATCCGCCGCTGCTGTAGATCCAATCGAGCGTCACGATTGTGGCCCGCGTGCCGCTACGGGTGCGCCAGTCGGCCAGTGGCTGGAAGTCGTCAACCCAACTGCTCTGGGTGATGATGACGTAGTCGTACTCGCCGGGCTCGACACTTCGCGAGCGGGGCTCGGGATGATCCGCGCAGCGCGGTGCAATTCGCTCGGGATTGACCACCAGCTCAGCCAGCGCTCGCACACAGGATTCGTAGCCCGCGTCCGAAAGCCTGGCCGGCAGGTAGTCCCCACACTCGTAGCCGTCCACACACTCCACGGCGATCTCGATCGTCGTATAGAGAGTCAGCGTCCCGGCCGCGGGCACGTAGCGCAGCGGGCAGACGCGCAGAGCCACAAAGGACTGACCCGCGAAATCGGCCTGGTAGGTCACCTCGGCTGGTGTGACGGGGTAGGCATCGACGGAGGAGTAGGTCGCGGCGTCCGGCTCGAGGAACTCCGGCCGGTTGGCATCGGATATGCGCTGCGGGGGTTGGGCCGGCAGCACGGCGTACTCGCCGGGTAAACGCAGCTCCGCCGCGCCCATCATTCGCACGCCGGTGGCGGCCATGCCGTCCGGCAGCGCGAGGCGGATCGTGACGGTTGGTAGCGCCGGCCGGCCATAATCACGCAGGCTGTCGCCTTCCGGCAACTGAACGGTGTCATAGCCCTGTATGCGACCGAAAACCAGATCATTCTCGGAGAAGGTGAGGACATGGCGCACTTCGACGGCCGCAGCGCCCTGGGGCGCGAGCTGGTCGGGGGATTGTCCACCCGCCGGTGCGGCGAGTAGTGCAACGAGTGTGACGAACGGCGTCAGAGTGACAGCGATGCGGGCGAGCCTGCGAGTCCCGTTGGGCATTACTGGAGTCCTTCCGCTGAGGTTGATTGCTTCGTGTCCTGCGTGCCGCGGTCGCCGTGGCGCTCGCGTTTCTCCATTAGACGCCGCGCGTCCATGGTCGCCGAGTGGGTGTTGAAAGTGTGGCACTCGTCGAGAATCGAGAGATGATCGCGCGCTACCACCGATCGTGCTGGAGTCGTACGGCGTCTGCAGCTTCCACTCCTGCTAAGCTCATGTTAGCAGAATCGGGCGCTCACCTGCAAACACAAACGGGGGCATTGCGGCCGGCATGGAAGGCCAACCGGCGGCTCTGGCAGAAAAGGGGATAAGTTCAATATTGGGGGGGTGGTTGCCTGGAAGACAAAGGGATCACCCCCCCCAATATTGAACTTATCCCCTTTTCTGTCCTCTAGTCCGCGATGGCCTTGTAGATCGTCTGCGCACCGCCGGTGTGATCAATGAGAAACGTCATCTGGTCGCCATCATTAAGCAAACCCGAGCGGCTGGGGCGGTCTCGACGCGGATCAACGACCGTCGCGATCGACTCGACATCGCCCGTGGGGACATCGTTGCCGGCGTCGACAACCGTCAGGAGTTCCGTACCGGTCCAGAACAGCAGGCCGGGCAGGCCGGAGCCGTCCGCGAACGGCAGCACGGCTCGTCCATGATTGTTGACCGCTCCGTTAGTTCCCCAGGTCAGGGACACGCCCTCGAGATCGGTCGGCAAATTCGCGCTCAGCAACCTCTGGCCGGCGTCGTCCGCCAGGTAGGGCTTACCTCCGGCCAGGATCACGGCGGCCCCGTCGTCGTTGACGCCGGAGACGAGGTCGGTAGCGGCTACGCTGCCGGCGCCGGTGAGTTCCGACCACGCGCCGGTGTCCCAATCCCACAGCAGGACCGTGGGCTCGGTGTTGCCACCGACGGTGAGCGAGGCGTCAAGGGCAATGTGTCCGGACGGTCCGACGGCGAAGCTGGTGAAGGTTTCGGCTCCGTTGGAGACCCGCGCGCCGGCCGGCAATCCGGGCCATGAGTGGTCCGGACGGTCGTCGATTACGCGGTAGGCGACACCCGACCGTCCGAGGTAGACGCCAACCGATCCGCTGCCACCTGCGTAGTGCGCCTGGAACAGGAGGTCGCCGGTCGGGTTAAGCGTTGTGAGTGGATCAAGATTGACGAACATCACGGCCGCGCCTTGGTCGGGAACGTCGCCGGGATTGTCCATGCTTATTTTGGTGTCGCGCAGCACGGAGACGGTCGTTCCGTTACTGGTGAACACGCCCTGACCAAAGACGAAGGAAGTGCCCGCGATGATCGTGTAATCGACGCCGAAGACCGCGACGCCGCTGTCGCTGACGCCCGGCATGATGAAGTCGCCGGCATACAGGGATGGCGTTGGGCTGTACAGGGCCTTGAGTTGCTCGGTGTCGGCGACACGGATCAGGTCGCCGTCGCTGGCACGCCAACGGTAGACGCCCGAGCCCATGTAGCCCCCGGCGGCGTTGGCCGTACGGGTGGCGAAGAGCAGTCGGCCGCCGGGCCCCCAGGCGATGCCCAGATCGAGCGGCTCGAAGTTGGTCTTGCGTTCGTATTTGCCGAAGTAGTGCTGCGGGTCGTGGTTGGGTACGTCACCCAGCGTGGCGGGGTCGTCATGGACGACACGTTGCAGCGCGGTGCCGTTCCAGACATACAGTCCGCCGAAGCCGTTGGCGTTGGCGCCCTCGAAGAGGCCCCAGAAGGCGATGCGGCCGTCGTCATCGATGATGGGTTCGCTGAACTCGGTGAAGGTGGTGCCGGCGGGCTGGTCGGGGACCGCGTCGCCGGTCTGGACAATCTGGCTAAGTGTGATAGTGGTGGCGGGGTCGGTGGGGGGCGTGCTAGCGCTCCCGCCGTCGCCATCGCCGCCGCCGGTGCCGCCACCGCCGCCGCCGGTATCACCGCCGGTGGTGTCTCCGCCGGTGGTATCGCCGCCGGTGGTGTCCCCGCCGGTGGTGTCCCCGCCGGTGGTGTCCCCGCCGGTGGTATCGCCGCCTGTGGTATCGCCGCCGGTGGTGTCCCCGCCCGTGGTATCGCCGCCGGTGGTGTCGCCGCCGGTGGTATCACCGTCGGCCGGTGGCTGGTTTTGGGGACAGCCGGTGTTGAGTGTTACCATCGCCAGCAATGCCGCCAGCGTTCCGTACAGCAACCAGTGACTACGCGCGCTTATCATGTCATACCCTTCCACGGCGGCGGTCGACCGCGCTCCTGCTTTCCGTCCAGGCACGCGAACAGACACTCCCCGCCTACCATAAGTTTACGTTCACCGTCAACAGACGGCAAAGGATACGTTGTCGTCGAGCGTCGAATTTCGGGGAGGTCCGAGAAAAGCCGACCCGCGTGGCTTCAATCTTACTTGTTGAGAACCAGGATTCTGATGATCCCAACCACGCCGGTCACCAGGAGACTCACCAGTAACAGGAACAGCAGCATCCCAACGGCGAAGCTGAGTATCGGCCAACTCGAGACCTCGACGAATTGACGCGCCGCCGGCAGGAGCGACGAGAGCAGCGCAATTGCGATCGCAGCCAGGAAGATGGCCCCCACCGCGCCGCGGCGATTGTCCTCGAAGGGGGCCATGCGAACTGTCAGGCACACGGCGAGATACAGGAACAGAACCGTCGGCCAGTTCATCAGGCTGCTTGTCAGAATCGCGCTGACCAGATCTTCGCTGAGCGTGATGGAGTCACGGAGCAGTTGCCAGACGCCGGCCAGCGTCGTCGGGAGCGATTGCGGCAGGCTGAGCGCCGAACCGGCTGAGATTTCTCCCAGCAGGCTGTCGCCCCATATTCGAGCCGCGGCGTAAAGGCACGCAGCGCAGGCCGCCAGCGGCAGCAGCCCGACCAGAATCGGTCCGATAACCGGCAGCCGCTGTTCCTCGGGCGTACCGGACTCGGGATCGCCCGCCTCGTCGTCCCCCATCAGCTTGGTGTTCTGGACCGAGTTGCCGGTTATCAGCAGGCCTAGAACGTGGCCGAGTTGGGCCACCAGAGTTCCGGGCAGCAGCACCGAGTTGACGATGCGGGGCTTGACGAGCTGGCTCCATAGCGCATGCACGCCCCAAGCCGCGAACATAATCACCAGCAGCCACAAAGTAAGTGCCACGTACAGAGCCATGGTTCCACCTCGGTTTTCGTTCACCGGCTCGACGCCGGCGCTACAGTAGTGCAATCCGTTGCCACTCCACGACGCCATTATGCCACCTGGCACCAGGGTTTCCAGTGCGGAAGACGGATGTAGAATGGAATGCAGTCGGGTGGCCGCTGAAAAGAGAACTGTGGCACCGGCATCTTGCCGGTGGAATCACAAGCTGGACGCCGCAGGCGAAGCGTAGCGCAAAGCCTGTGCCACAACTGACGGATATGGTGCCATATTGTCGGATTTGGAAGTCACAGCCGAGTTGTTAGGCAGTCGCGTCTGCCTGCCCAATCGCCCGGAATGGGGCTCCGGCGAGGTTCTGCGCGTGCAGGCGACGCGCATCGGCGGCCAGCCGGTGCATCGGGTCTCGATCCAGTTTCCGACCGGACACCGCACGGTGGTCGTACCGCCGGGCCGACTCGCGCTGCCCGTCGCCGAGCCTGAGCGTGAGGCCGGCTGGCTGGACGAGATCGGCGGAATGACACTGGATGATCGCCTGACGCAACTGCCGCCGGAGTCGCGCGAGGTACTGGGGACGCCGGCCCGTCGGCTGGCGGCGATGGCTCCGCTATTCGAGCTCAGCGCCGAAGGGACGGGGCTGGTGCAATGGGCCCTGCGGCAAGCCAACGTGGCTGACCCGCTCAGCCTGTGGTCGCGAGACGAGTTACTGCTGGCGTTCAATGCCTTTTGTCACGAGCGTGACGGACACCTCCGGCTGGTCGCGGCTCTGCTGAAGCAGGCCGAGGGAGCGGAGGCCCTGGCCGCCGTGCTGGCTGAGATGCCGGAACACGTACGCTCGGCCATGACCGAGGCGATGCGGCGCGTGCTCTAGCCGCACCGCACGCCCTGACAGTCGACGCGCAGGCGGGGGCGGCGGCCCAGCGGGCGGGGTCCGCCGGTGAATGGCGGGGAGCATCGGCGTCCCGCCGGTGATTGGCCAAGGTTGGGGATCGGGGATTCGCGGTGATGCCACGTCAGTGGCCACCTGATCAGAGCCCCGAGCGTGAGCGAGCGGGGCCCAGAACAGAGCCCCGAGCGTGAGCGAGCGGGTCCATGCGCGAGAAAACTGCCC